>NZ_JANLGL010000297.1:0-5268 GCF_024655625.1 Pseudomonas sp. 18.1.10 | reverse complement strand
GCGGTGGATCAGATAAGAATCTATCGACTGACACGCCGCATTCGCGAGCAAGCCCGCTCCCACATTTGGATCTCATTGCCTGCAAGAGGCGGGTTTGGCGTTATTCCGGTGCGTGATCGCGCAAAAACACCAGCTTGTCCGGCTTGGACTGCTCCGCATTGAAGCGATAACCCTGCACATCGAATTCCTTGAGCCTGGCCGGGTCGCTGATACGTTCTTCAATCACAAAGCGGCTCATCATGCCCCGGGCCTTCTTCGCGTAGAAGCTGATGATCTTGTACTGGCCGTTCTTCAAGTCCTTGAACTCGGTGTTGATGATCCGCGCGTTCAGGGCTGTGCGCTTGACGGCCGAGAAGTACTCGTTGGACGCCAGGTTCAGCAGCACGTCGTCACCTTGCTCGGCCAGGGCCTCGTTCAGCCATTCGCTGATGCGCGTGCCCCAGAAGGCGTAGAGGTCCTTGCCACGGGCGTTGGCCAGCTTGGTGCCCATTTCCAGGCGATACGGCATCATCAGGTCCAGGGGGCGCAGCAGGCCGTAGAGGCCGGAGAGCATGCGCAGGTGGTCCTGGGCGTAGCTGAAGTCGGCGTCGCTGAAGGTCTGGGCATTCAGGCCGGTGTACACGTCACCCTTGAACGCCAGCAGCGCCTGCTTGGCGTTGGCCGGGGTGAACGCTGGGGTCCAGCTGCCGAAGCGCGCGGCGTTGAGGCCGCCGATCTTGTCGGAGACGTGCATCAGCTCGCTGATCTGCGCCGGGCTGAGTTCGCGCAGTTGCTCGATCAGTACCTGGGAATGGTCCAGGTACTGCGGCTGGGTAAAGCGCGCGGTGGCAGGCGCGGTCTCGAAATCGAGGGTCTTGGCGGGGGAAATCACCGTCAGCATGAAGTCGTCTCCTTAAATCGTGCGGGGATTCTAGGGGCTTGGGCGGTTTGACTCCACCTATGATGGCGATAGGCATGATCCGCTATGATGGGCGGTAACTCTGGAGAGGAAGACCCTGCGTGCGAATAGCGCTTTTATTGTCGGCATGCCTGCTATGCCTGAATGTCCAGGCCGCCCCGGCAGATGTGGCCAGCCTGGACCGTGGCACCTGGCCGGAAAAACTCAGCAGCCCGGCGCTGTTCGATGTGGCCTCGCGCGCAGAAATCCTCATGTTCGCCCACAGCCTGCTGGCCAGCGAAGCCCAGGATGAAAGCGCCCTCAAACAGCGCCTGGGCTTGAAGATCGTCAATCTGGCCGCCATCGACGACTTGCGCCGCCAGCTCTGGCAGCGCCTGCTGGAGAACTACACCTTCGCCCAGCAGAGCTGTGAAGAGGACGCCTCGTTCTGCTACCTGGTGGAGAACATGGACGACTTGCGCGAGCAGGCCGGCAAGTTCGAGGTCAGCGAGAATTCTTTCTATATAGGTTGGGCGGCTCCCAGCCATGCCTTTCACGAACGTTATCTGGACGAACTGCTGCGCAAGGCCGCGCTGTTCCCGCAGATCAGCAGCGAAATCGCGCGCTTCGGTGACCATGAGCGCAATGGCGATGAATTCAACGACCGCTTGTTCCTGCTGACGTTTGACGGTGGCCCCGCGCCGGTCAGTGGCAACACCGATTGGCTCGCCGACTACCTGCGCAAGCAAAAGATGAACGCCACCTTCTTTGTCCTCGGCAGCAGCTTGCAAACGCGGGTGGAGCGCAGTTCCGCCGCCGATGTGCAGGCGTTGTACCAGGGCCAGTGCGTGGGCACCCAGGGCTGGCAGTACCGTTCCCACAGTCACTGGGTTGATTGGCAGAGTTCGATCACCCGCAGCGCCTCGCTGGCGCAGAACCTGATGCCGGAAAACTATGTGCCGCTGTTCCGCCCGCCGTACGGCCAGCGTCGCGCCGACAGCCAGGGTTTCTTCCAGTCCCAGGGCTTGCAGGTGGCGTTGTGGGACATCGATTCCCAAGACGAGCCGGGCAAGCTCAAGGCCGATGAGTCGGCGCAGCGGGTGTTGACGCTGATGTTGCTGTGGCGCAAAGGGGTGATTGTGTTTCACGACACCCAGGACAAGGCGCGGGTCGCTTTACCGCAGTTGATGCAGGCGACGGCACAGAGTGGCTTGGGTTGGCAGGACTGCCGCGAGGCGTTTCGCTGAAGTGCCCGGCCCTGTTGGGTTCGGGGCATTTAAGGGGTGATTTTGTGCGACAAATCGATGCAGGCGGACTTCCGACTTTAACGGGGTGCATGGCACTCGGCTAGTGCTATTCGTCATCCTGAAAAATAAACTTCAAAAAAGCGTCAAAGTGCTTTTTCCTGTCACATGTTTTGCGGTATTACGAAGTCAGATCGCCGAAACCTGCAACACAGGTGGCGTCTTTCCAGACTCCTCATGTGGGCATGCACTTGACGTCCCTCAGGTGCATTCGGTGGTCGAATCGAGGCGCAGCACCGCCCAGGTATTGCGTCGACTGGCTCCCACAAAAGGTGACCGAGTATGGATGATCATGGACGCACCCCTTCTTCCGACCAGCCAATCCTTTATGTGCTTGATACCAACGTATTGATCCACGATCCAAACGCACTGCTCAACTTCGAAGAACACCACGTCGCCATCCCGATGATCGTGCTTGAGGAACTCGACAAACTCAAAAGCGGGCACCATAGCGTGGCCGCCGAATGCCGCCAGGCGATCCGCCTGATCGACAAGACGCTGGGCGAAGCGTCGCCGGAAGACGTCGAGGTGGGCGTACCGATCCAGCGTGGCAAAAGCGGGCCCAAGGGCTTGCTGTCGATCCTGATGAGCAAGCGCAGCGAGCCCAATAGCCTGCTGCCGGAAAACCTCAACGACAACAAGATCATCAACCAATTGATCGACCTGCACGCGCGTGACAAGGACCTGCGCGTGGTGCTGGTGACCAAAGACATCAATATGCGCCTCAAGGCCCGTGCGTGTGGGATCGCGGCCGAGGACTACAGCACCGACCAACTGGTTGATGACGTGTCGATGCTGTCCCGTGGTTATCACATGATTACCGGCTCGTTCTGGGACCGCGTCAGCAAGGTCGAAACCCGCCAGGACCATGGCCGCACCTGGCACCAGGTGCAACTGATCGAAAACCTGCCGGCGGTGCATATCAATGAATTCATCGTCGATGAACAGGGCTTCGTGGGCTGGATCAAAGAGATCCAGGTCGACAAGCTGCTGATCCTCGACCTGCATCAGGAACCCCTGTTGCACCAGGAAGCCTGGGGCCTGAAACCGCGTGACATCTACCAGAGCCTGGCGCTGTACGCGCTGCTCGACCCGGACATCCACCTGGTCAACCTGACGGGCGCCGCCGGTTCCGGCAAAACCATCCTCGCCCTGGCTGCCGCCATCGAGCAGACCATGGTGACCAAGCGCTATCGCCGCATCATCGCCACCCGCAGCGTGCAGGGCCTGGACCAGGAAATCGGCTTCCTGCCCGGCACCGAGGCGGAAAAAATGGAGCCGTGGCTGGGGGCGATCACCGACAACCTCGAAGCCTTGCACATGGATGATGAAAACACCCATGGCAGCGTCGACTACATCCTCAGCAAAGTGCCGTTGCAGTTCAAATCCCTCAACTACATCCGGGGCCGCAGCTTCCAGCAAAGCCTGATCTTGATCGATGAATGCCAGAACCTCACGCCGCACCAGATGAAAACCATCATCACCCGTGCCGGCGCCGGTTCCAAAGTGGTGTGCCTGGGCAACCTGGCACAGATCGACACCCCTTACCTGTCCGCGACCAGCTCCGGGCTGACCTACCTGACGGAACGCTTCAAGGATTTCCCGAACGGCGTGCACATTGCGCTGCAAGGGGTTCCACGTTCGATCTTGGCTGAATACGCCGAATCTCATCTATAAACGCGGTCAATGTGGGAGCTGGCTTGCCTGCGATAGCATCACCTCGGTTTTCCTGATCCACCGAGGTGCCTGCATCGCAGGCAAGCCAGCTCCCACACAAGCCAGCTCCCACATTTATTGTGTGTAAGGTTTACAATCGCTGCTCCTGATCAGGAGTATCCCTGTGCTGACTCATCTCGATTCCCAAGGTCGCGCCCACATGGTCGACGTCACCGACAAGTCCGTGACGTTCCGTGAAGCCGTAGCCGAAGCCCGGGTGCGCATGCTGCCCGAGACCCTGCAAATGATTGTCGACGGCGCCCATCCCAAGGGGGACGTGTTTGCCGTGGCCCGCATCGCCGGGATCCAGGCGGCGAAAAAAACCAGTGATCTGATCCCACTGTGCCACCCGCTGATGTTGACGGGCGTCAAGGTCGAACTGAGCGCCGATGGCGCAGACTCGGTGCACATCCTGGCGCGCTGCAAGCTCTCCGGGCAGACCGGCGTGGAAATGGAAGCCCTCACCGCCGCCAGCGTCGCGGCATTGACCATCTACGACATGTGCAAGGCCGTGGACCGGGGCATGACCATCGAAAGCATCCGCCTGCTGGAAAAGCTTGGCGGCAAGAGCGGGCACTTCAAGGCGGACCAGGTATGAGCATCAACGTATTGTTTTTTGCGCGTTACGCCGAGGCGGTGGGCTTTGATTCGCTGGAAGTGGAAGGTGATTTCGCCACCGTCGACGCTGTACGCCTCGCGTTGGCCAGTGACCCGGAGTTTGCCGTACTCAACGAGACCAGCCTGATGTGCGCGCGCAACGAAGAGTTGTGCGGCCTTGATGAGCCGGTGCAGGCAGGTGACGAAGTGGCATTCTTCCCACCGGTGACCGGAGGCTGAGCATGGCCATTCGAGTGCAGGCCCAGGCGTTTGATCCGGGTTATGAGGTGAATGCCATGCACGCGGCCAATGTGGGCGTGGGCGCTGTGGTGAGTTTTGTCGGCTATGTGCGTGACTTCAACGATGGCCTGGACGTGGCAGGGATGTTCCTGGAGCACTATCCGGGCATGACCGAAAAGGCCTTGGCCAAGATCGCGGTCGAGGCTGAGCAGCGCTGGCCGTTGCTCAAGCTGGAAGTGCTGCATCGCATCGGCGCGCTCGAACCGGGTGAGCCGATTGTGTTTGTCGGAGTCGCCAGTGCCCATCGCCAGGCGGCGTTCGATGCCTGTGCGTTTGTGATGGACTACCTGAAGACGCGGGCGCCGTTCTGGAAGAAAGAGCACACCAGTGAAGGGCCGCGTTGGGTGGAAGGGCGCAGCAGCGACCACAGTGCCGCTGACCGCTGGAAATAGTACGTCGGACGCAGAACCAAATGTGGGAGCGGGCTTGCTCGCGAATGCGGAGTGTCAGTTGATACATTCATCACTGATACAC
>NZ_JANLGL010000296.1:0-5318 GCF_024655625.1 Pseudomonas sp. 18.1.10 | reverse complement strand
TCAAAGATGCTCTGACTGAGCTACCGCATTCGCGAGCAAGCCCGCTCCCACATTGGTTTTTGTGTTCGACCTTTAATCGTGCATCTGGCCAAACCGGCCCGAGTGAAAGTCCTCGAACGCCTGATGAATTTCCTGCTCGGTATTCATCACAAACGGCCCATGCCCCACGATCGGTTCATCGATCGGCTCACCGCTGAGCAACAGCACCTTGGCATCGTCGTTGGCCTCCAGGCTGATCTGGCTGCCATCGCGCTCGAACAACACAAGCAGCCCTTGCCGCGCGACTTCCTCGCCGTTGACCAGCACCGTGCCGCGCAGGATCACCAGCGCGGTGTTGCGCCCGGCGTGCAGGTCCAGGGTCACGGGTTTGCCGGCGTTGAGGCGCAGGTCCCACACGTCGATTGGCGTAAAGGTCCGTGCCGGGCCTCTGGTGCCGGCGAATTCACCGGCAATCAGGCGCAGTTGCCCGGCAGCGTTGGCCAGCGGCAGCACGGGAATATCGCCGTCAACGATGGTCTGGTAACCGGCATCGGCCATTTTGTCCTCTGCCGGCAGGTTGACCCACAGTTGCACCATCTCCAGCGCACCGCCTTTGCGGGCGAAGGCTTCGGAGTGGAATTCTTCGTGGATGATGCCGCGGGCAGCGGTCATCCATTGCACGTCACCAGGGCCGATGATGCCGCCGGCGCCGGTGGAGTCGCGGTGTTCGACTTCGCCGTCGTAGACGATGGTCACGGTTTCAAACCCACGATGGGGGTGCTGGCCTACGCCGCGACGCTCCTCGGTGGGGGTGAAATCCGCCGGGCCTGCGTGGTCCAGCAGCAAAAATGGGCTGATGTGTTTGCCTAGGTTGTCGTAGGAAAACAGTGTGCGCACCGGGAAACCGTCGCCGACCCAATGGCCGCGTGGACTGGTGTAGATGCCGATGAGTTTTTTCATGGTGTTCCTCCAAAGTGGATACACCTTAAATCCGATAACAATAATGCGCTAGACGGCAAAAACGGCCTTGATCGTTCTACTGATAGAACGACATGCCGGCACCTCACGACAAATCCGCGTTAATGATAATGACTCGTAGTAATATCCGCCCTCTCACGCTCAACCCACCGAGGGCTGCAATGCCGTTTGCCGCAGCAACTGTCGCACCGCGCGTGCTGGTGGTGGATGACCACCGCAAAATCCGCGAACCGCTGGCCACCTATCTGCGCCGCCACACCTTCGAGGTGCGCACCGCCGAAGACGCGGCCGGCATGTGGCAGTTGCTCAAAAGCCAGGCGTTCGATGTGGTGGTGCTCGACGTGTTGCTGCCGGATGGCGATGGCTTTGAGTTGTGCAACCAGTTGCACCGGCGCAGCAATACCCCGGTGATCCTGCTGACCGCCCGCGACAGCGCCGCCGACCGCATTCGCGGCCTCGACCTGGGCGCCGACGATTACGTCACCAAGCCCTTCGAACCGCGTGAACTGGTGGCGCGGATCAACAGCGTGTTGCGCCGCCAAGGCCGCAATACCGCGCCCGTTGCCCCCAACAGTGGCACACGCGCGTACCAGTTCGCCGGCTGGCATTTCAGCGTCGCCAGTGCGACGTTGACCCGCGCAGACACCCCGGTAATTCAACTGAGCACCGCCGAAAGCCGCCTGCTGCAAGTGTTCCTCGACCACCCCAACCGCCTGCTGCCCCGCGAACGCCTGATCGACCTGACCGCCGCCGCCGACAGCGACGTCAGCGACCGCGCCATCGACCGCCAGGTCAGCCGCCTGCGGCGCAAGCTGGCCCAGGGCGATGCCGCGCCAGACCTGCTGCGCACCATCTGGGGCGGCGGCTACCTGCTGGCCGCCGAGGTCAGCGCGTGCACGCCCTGAGCCGGCTGTGGCCGCGCACCCTGGCGCGGCAGCTGAGCCTGTTGTTGCTGCTGGCGTTGCTCGCGTCCAACGCCATCGCGATGCTGTTTTTGCAACGCACCGGCAGCCTGATCCACCCGCTGTCCCGCAGTTTCAGCCTGGAACGGCTGGGCATCGCCCACCACACGGCCATCGACTTGCCGCCGACTGAAACCGCACACCTGCTGCAGGCGATGAGCACGGGCGACACACGTTTCTGGATCGCCGCCACGCCGGAAGTCCCACCGTTTGATCTGCGCCCGGAAGAACAACGCCTGGCCCGCGAACTGCGCAGCCAACTGCAATTGGACAACGCCGCCAGCCTCGGCATGCAGCTGGAACGCATCAGTGGCGCCAACGCCCGCACCCACGTGTTCAGCCCGGCTGGCTGGGCGCCGTTGCGCCTGCGCAGCAGCATCCCGTTGCCCAACGGCGGTTACCTGAACGCCGTGCAATACCCCGCCGGCGCCTATGAATGGGACCGCGTATTGGCCTACAGCCTGCCCGTGACCACGCTGCCGGTGCTGTTGATCGTGATGTTTTTTATCGCCCGCGTGGTCCGCCCGGTGAAAACCCTGGCCCAGGCCACCGAGCGCGTAAGCCGCGGCGAATGGATCGCCCCGCTGCCCGAAACCGGCGCGCAGGAAGCCCGCGACCTCACCGCCGCCTTCAACACCATGCAAGCCAACCTCGCGCGGCATGTCGAAGGCCGCACGCGGATGCTCGCAGCGGTCAGCCACGACCTGAACACGCCGATCACCGAACTGCGCCTGCAAGTGGAACTGCTGGAACCCGGCGAGCCCCGCGATGACATGCTGGAAAGCCTCGGCGAACTGAGCGCGATGGTGCGCGAAACTCTGAATTTCGTGCGCGATGATGCGGTGCAGGAAGCCACTACCACCCTGTCCCTGAGCGGCTTGCTGGATGACCTGGCCAAGCGTTATCAGCGCCTGCAACAGCCCGTCACCTGGCACGGCGCGCCGCCGCTGCTGCTGACCTGTCGCCCCTTGGCGCTGAAACGCGCCCTGACCAACCTGATCGACAACGCCCTGCACCACGCCGGCGATGCCAGCCTTAGCCTGCACCGCGAGGACGATGGCTGGCTGCGTATCGAGATCCTCGACCACGGCCACGGCTTGCCCGAGGACTGGTTGAGCAAAGTCTTCGAGCCCTTTGTGCAACGCGGCGTCAGCGACGGCGGTGTGGGATTGGGCCTGGCGATTGCACGCTCGTGCATCCAGGCCCATGGCGGCGAGCTGGTGCTGGAGAATCGCCCACCCGCCGGCCTGTGCGCCGTGGTGCGCTTGCCCGCCGCGCTTTAGAAGTTCAGCGTGGCGCCCATCCACAGCGTGCGGCCGTAGTTCACCGTGCCGTAGGTTTCATCGTCGAGGCGCTTGTCGGTGAGGTTGTTGAGGGAGGCGTTGAGGGTCAGCGAGTCGGTCACGTCGAACGAACCGCCGAGGTCCGCCGTGGTGTAGCCCGGCGCCGGCTTTTCAGTGGTGAGGGTGTTGCCGGTTTCCTCGCCGTAGTAGCTCAGCGAAGCCCAGGCCTGGGTGCGGTCGTTGATGCTCCATTCCGTGCGCACATTGGCTTTTTGCTCGGGGGTGAGGGCCAGCGGTGCGCCTTTGTTGGCGCCGCTTTTCTGTTCGGAATCGGTGTAGGTGTAGTTGGCCTTGAGCAGCACGCGGTCGTTGATGTCCCATTGGCCGTTGAGTTCGACGCCCTGGATGATCGCCTTGTCGACATTGACCCGCTCCATCACGGTGTAGCCATTCCACATACGGTCGGTGGTGACGGTGGAGAGCTTGTCCTGGAAGTCGTTGTAGAACAGCGTCACACCGCCCGAGAGGTTGTCGCGGTTGCTCCACAGCGCCGAGATTTCGTAGTTGGTGCTGGTCTCGGGCTTGAGGTCGGGGTTGCCGAACATCACGAAGCGGTTGCGCCGCAGGTAGGCGTAATCAGCGACCACCGCGCGCAGTTCCGGCGCCTTGAAGCCACGGGCGATGCCGCCTTTGAGGGTCCACTGCTCGCTGGCGCGCCATACGCCGTAGACCCGCGGGCTGATGTGGGCGCCGTACTCTTCGTGCTCGTCCAGGCGCAGGCCGGTGGTCAGGGCGAAAGTGTCGGTGACCGACCATTCGTTCTCGGCGAACAGGGCTTTTTGCGCGACGGAGAAGGTGTAGTCGACACGGTCGCCGAGGCCCTGGTTCCAGTCGGTCAGCTCGCTTTTGTTCCATTGCAGGCCGACGGTGCTGACGTTATGCGCGGTGGGCACCACCAGCTTGGCGTCGAACACGGTGTTCTTGATCTCGGGCTTGCGTCCGTAGATATCGGTTTGTGCCGGCGTGGCCTTGCCCTCGCGGCTGGAGGTTTCCTGGGACAGCGCGACGTCCGACGTGGCCCAGGCCCAGCGCCCCTGGTGGGACAGCGACCAGTGATCGCGGTTGTTCTCCTGCTCGCGCGTGGCCCAGTTGGCGCTGGTGCCGTCACCGTTTTTCAGGCGGGTGGCGCCGGCTTCCAACAGGATGTCGTGGTCGATGGACGGCGTGAAGGCCAGGCGCGCAGTGAGGTCTCGGTGGTCGGCGTTGCTGAAGCCATTGGTTTGCTCGATGTCGTCGTCGGCCTGGCGGTCGAGGTAACGGCCCCACATCTGCAAGCCGAGGACGTCTTCCTTGAGCGGGCCGCTGAGGTAGTACTGGGTCTGGCGCGCATTGCCCTGGTCGCTGTGCTGGCGCGCGGAATAGTCATAGCCGATGGAGCCGCCCCAAGTCGGCGAGACCTTGCGCGTGATCACGTTAATCACCCCGCCGATGGCATCCGAGCCGTACAACGACGACATCGGCCCGCGCACCACTTCAATCCGCTCGATGGCGGCGGCCGGCGGTACAAAACTCTGCTCGTAGCCGCTGTTGCCGTTGACCCGCGATTCACGCGCGCTCTGCCGTTTGCCATCGACCAAGATCAAGGTGTAATCCGCCGGCATGCCACGGATGGAAATGTCCGTTTCATTGGCGCCTCCGTTGACCGTCACCCCTTCCACATCTCGCACCGCGTCGCCCAAGTCGCGGTAGGACTTGCGGCGCAGGGTTTCACCATCAATCACCGTGACCGACGCCGGCGCATCTTCCACGCTTTGCGCAAAGCCGGCAGCCGTGACCACCACATCGTTGAGTTCCAGGGCAACGGGCTCGTCGGCATAGGCGTTAAAACTGCCGGCGACCAGCAGCGCCAAGGGGGTGAAGCGAAAAGCAGGAAGCATGGAGGGGGACCTTAGGAGTGGACTCAAAAGAGAATCGTAATCATCCAGGGCCGGATAACTTGGACAAAGTGTGACATCACCCCATGACGCCCCGCCCCCTCCAAAGTCATATGGAGATCAAAATGTGGGAGCGGGCTTGCTCGCGAATGCAGTGTGTCAGCCACTGATGTTCTGACTGA
>NZ_JANLGL010000295.1:0-5322 GCF_024655625.1 Pseudomonas sp. 18.1.10 | reverse complement strand
GCGGTGGATCAGCTAGATGTAGGCTGACTGACACACCGCTTTCGCGAGCAAGCCCGCTCCCACACTTTTTTGCGCAGTGTCAGGAACATTGTTCCGACTTCTACAAGCCACATTTTTTGATTGAATTCCACTTTCCGCAGACTAGTATCGATTTCTGGTTCTACTCCGGAAAACAAAAACAATGTCTGGGCCCACCCTCTCGCGCTTCATCCTCATCACCTGCATCTCCCTGATCAGCTTCTTCCCGATCAATATCCTGCTGCCCTCCTTCCCCGCCCTGTCTGCCCACTTCGATACGCCCACCGCCGACGTCGCGCTGTCCATCAGCCTGTTCACGCTGGTCTTTGCGATCTCCCAACTGGTGGCCGGCCCGCTGTCGGATAAATGGGGGCGCAAGGAAGTGCTGGTCGGCTGCATCAGCCTGTCGATCCTCGGCGCCATCGGTTGCGCCTGGGCGCCGGACTACCTGAGCTTCCTGCTGTTTCGCAGCGTGCAGGCCATGGGTTGTGGCTTTTTCGTCCTGGGCCACGCGCTGGTGGAAGACCTGTTCGACGAACAAGACCGCGCCCGCATACGCCTGTATTACATGACGTTAAGCGGCTCATTCGTTGCGCTGTCACCGCTGATCGGCTCCTGGCTGCAAACCACCTTCGACTGGCAAGGCAGCTTCTACGGCTTTGCCCTGATGGCGTTGGGCATGTTGATCCACGCGGCCTGCATCCTGCCGTCGAAGGCCGCCAGCCCGCAGCGCGCCGCCGTTTCCATCATCGGCACACTGAAAGCCGTCGGCAAAAATCGTGATTTCCTACGCTACTGGTGGATCGCCGCGCTGGTGTTCGCCTGCTACTTCGCACTAATCAGCGTGACACCGCTGATCTTCATGGACACGCTCAAACTCTCCGGATACCAATACGCGCTGGTGCTGATGGTGTACGGCGTGGCCTACCTGCTCGGCGGGGTCGTGGCGTCGTATTTGCAGAAGCGCATCCCCCTGTCGCGGCAGATCAATATCGGCCTCAGCTTGCTGAGCGTCGCCGGATTACTGCTGACATTGATGGTCAGCCTGCACGCCATCACCACGGTGACCCTGCTGATTCCGATGCTAATCAGCGCCCTCGCTGTCACCCTGGTGCGACCCGCCGCGATTTCCGCAGCGATGCTGCTGTTCTCCAGCAGCGCCGGCACGGCCGCGTCGGCGGGCAACAGCATCATGTTTCTCACCGCCGCCGTCAGCAGCGCGGCGCTGGCCCAGGCCGGCGAGCATCTGCTGCTGACCATCGCCCTCAGCTTTATCGTGCTCAGCCTCTGGGGGCTGCTGACCAATCGGCAGACTACGGCTCGCGCATTACCGGCGTGAGCAGCATGTCACTGGTCTGCAACTGCCGGTAACGCGGCTTGACCAGCTCGATCCTGCCGATGCGGATATCGTGGATCAGCATTTCGGTGTCCACGTAGCCGTCCGGCAGTTGCGTCCAGACCAGTGGGCCGCGATCGTCCCACTGGCCCTTTTCATCCAGGGCAAAGATGCGCGGTGGCTTGGCATCGTGGCGGTAGCCGGTGTTCGGAATCGCCAGCACTTCGGGCTGGCCATCCAGGTCAAGGTCCACCGCCCACAACACACAATTGGTCTCGCACGGTGAGTCGGTGTCCAGGCTCAGTTCGGCAAACTGTTCGCTGCCCTTGGGCTTGGGGCCGATCCATTCCAGCTCGGCCTTGGGCCGCTGCGCGCGTTCCTTGGCGTATTGCTCGCTGAAACTCAGCGCCGTGTCGTCCATCCGCTCGCGCAGGGTGCGGCGCGAGTCCGCGTCGAGAATGCGCTCTTTATCCAGATCCTCCTGCAACTTGGCGTAAGCCTCCTCGCCGGCCTTCTCCAGGCCAAAACGCAGGTAGTGCGCATCAAAGGCCTCGGCCTTGGTGCGCCCGTCGAGCAAGCGTTGCACCTGATCGTTCACACTGATCTGTACCGGGTTGAGCAGCGGCGTGTTGATTAACACCACCAGCGCACAAAACAGCAACGCCAGTGCCGGGTTGGTCACGCGTAAGTTGCCCAGCCATACCGGTTTACGCAGCACCACCGCCCACACCGCCGCCAGGCCATACAAACCGCACAGCAACGCCGCCGCCAACGCGATGAAGCGCTGCGGCGACAAGGCATATTGCTCGACCCGCAGCCAGCTCGAATAAAACGCCAGCGCCGCGAGGACCGGCAGGCACAACAGGCTCAACTCGATAAACCGCGTCAGCCACTGGGGATAGGGCCGAGGCTGCCGGCCATCCTGGAACACCCCATTGAGCAGGAACAACTGCGCACCGGCCAACACCAGCAAAATCGGCGTGGAGTAGCCCGTGGCCCAGATCCGCCCGAGCCCGGTAAACGGCAGGGCCAGGGTAAACAGCACACTGATGAGCGCGATCAACGGCAGCAGCAAACCACAGGCGCTGAGCAGCATGCTGCGCATCTGCCCGATGACCTTCTCGCTGCGCGCCGCCAGGTACATGCCCAGCGCGAACACCAGCGGCAGGGCGAAACACAGGAACAGCTCACTCCAGAAATGCCGCTCGAAAAACTCGATGCCCAGCATCAGGAACAGGCGGCTCCACAGCTTGAGCAAGGCCATGAACAGCCCCACCAGGATCAGCGCGTAGAGCACGATAAATACGCTGTTCCAGGCTTGCTGGAACAGGTCTTCATAGCGCCAGCGCTGGCCTTTGGCCGAGGGCCAGGCGAACAGGAAGCTGGCGCAGACGTAGCTCAGCACCACCACACTGATAAACCACGAGTTGATCGCCCAACGCTTGTCGCCGATATGCTCGACGCCATAACACACCCACAGCGTCATGCCGCCCATCAGCAAGGTGAACACCAGCGTCGGCAGCAACGAACGCCAGTGTCGGACTTTTTCCCCGAGCAACTGCAACGTGGTGCCGCCTACCAGGACCAGGGTGTAGGTGACAAAAAACAGCGCTTCGTTTACGCGATAAAGCTGGTCGGAGTAATAGAAGGCGATTCCCTGGACCAGGCCGATCAGCAGGTAGAACCCAAGAAAACGATTGATACCGGGCATTCCAGTTCCTTTGGAGTGGGGGGGAGGGCAAAAGGCCGCCAGTCTAAACAAAGCCGCAGGCCCTGTAATGCCCCGTTCCCTCCAGCCGCCAGCGGTGTAGAATCGGCCCTATTCATCGCCAGTCATCCCCCGGCGGGTTTATGAGCTCAAGGCCAATGCGCACGGCGATCCCGTAACGTTTGCGGCAACTTCCGGACACACGGCCATTTTTCGGGTGTTCCAGACGTCAATAGAAGCTCACTCCCTTTTGATACCGATTAGCCGCCCGGAGTGCTCCATGCCAGATTACCGCTCGAAAACATCCACCCACGGCCGCAACATGGCCGGCGCCCGCGCACTGTGGCGTGCCACGGGGATGAAAGATGACGACTTCAAGAAGCCGATCATCGCGATTGCCAACTCGTTCACCCAGTTCGTACCGGGCCACGTCCACCTCAAGGACCTGGGCCAACTGGTCGCCCGCGAGATCGAACGCGCCGGCGGTGTAGCGAAAGAATTCAACACCATCGCCGTGGACGACGGCATCGCCATGGGCCATGACGGCATGCTGTATTCCCTGCCGAGTCGCGAGATCATCGCCGACTCCGTGGAGTACATGGTCAACGCCCACTGCGCCGACGCCATCGTCTGCATCTCCAACTGCGACAAGATCACCCCCGGCATGCTGATGGCCTCCCTGCGCCTGAACATCCCGGTGATCTTCGTCTCCGGCGGCCCGATGGAAGCCGGCAAGACCAAGCTCGCCTCCCACGGCCTCGACCTGGTGGACGCCATGGTCATCGCCGCCGATTCCAGCGCTTCTGACGAGAAGGTCGCGGAATACGAGCGCAGCGCGTGCCCAACCTGCGGTTCGTGCTCCGGCATGTTCACCGCCAACTCGATGAACTGCCTGGTGGAAGCCCTGGGCCTGGCCTTGCCGGGCAACGGCTCCACCCTGGCCACCCACAGCGACCGCGAGCAGCTGTTCCTGCAGGCCGGGCGCACCATCGTCGAGCTGTGCAAGCGTTACTACACCGAGAACGATGAGTCGGTGCTGCCGCGCAACATCGCCAACTTCAAGGCGTTCGAAAACGCCATGACCCTGGACATCGCCATGGGCGGTTCCACCAACACCATCCTGCACTTGCTGGCCGCCGCCCAGGAAGCCGAGATCGATTTCGACCTGCGCGACATCGACCGCCTGTCCCGCAACGTGCCGCAACTGTGCAAAGTCGCGCCGAACATCCAGAAGTACCACATGGAAGACGTGCACCGCGCCGGCGGGATCTTCTCGATCCTCGGCTCGCTGGCCCGTGGCGGCCTGCTGCACACCGACCTGCCGACCGTGCACAGCAAGACCCTCGCTGAAGGCATCGCCAAATGGGACATCACCCAGACTGACGACGAAGCCGTGCACCACTTCTTCAAGGCCGGCCCGGCGGGCATCCCGACGCAAACCGCGTTCAGCCAGTCGACCCGTTGGGACACCCTCGACGACGACCGTGAAAACGGCTGCATCCGCAGCGTCGAGCACGCCTACTCGCAAGAAGGCGGCCTGGCCGTGCTGTACGGCAACATCGCCCTCGACGGCTGCGTGGTGAAAACCGCCGGTGTGGATGAATCCATCCACGTCTTCGAAGGCCGCGCCAAGATCTACGAAAGCCAGGACAGCTCGGTGCGCGGCATCCTCGCCGACGAAGTGAAGGAAGGCGACATCGTCATCATCCGCTACGAAGGCCCGAAAGGCGGCCCGGGTATGCAGGAGATGCTCTACCCGACGTCCTACCTGAAGTCCAAAGGCCTGGGCAAAGCCTGCGCCTTGCTGACCGACGGCCGCTTCTCCGGCGGCACCTCGGGCCTGTCCATCGGCCACGCTTCGCCAGAAGCCGCTGCCGGTGGCGCGATTGGCCTGGTGCAGGATGGCGACAAGGTGCTGATCGACATTCCGAACCGTTCGATCAACCTGTTGATCAGCGACGAAGAACTGGCCGCGCGCCGGGTCGAGCAGGACAAGAAAGGCTGGAAGCCGGTGGAGAAGCGTCCGCGCAAAGTCACCACCGCGCTGAAGGCCTACGCCCTGCTGGCCACCAGTGCCGACAAGGGTGCTGTGCGCAACAAGGCGATGCTTGACGGCCTGTAAGCCCCGCCCATAAAAAATGCCCCGCCAAGTGCGGGGCATTTTTTTGCCTGGCCAAAACCCTCCAAAACACTGGAGATCAAACTGTGGGAGCGGGCTTGCTCGCGAAGGCGGTGGGTCAGACAGCACTTCTGTAACTGA
>NZ_JANLGL010000294.1:0-5333 GCF_024655625.1 Pseudomonas sp. 18.1.10 | reverse complement strand
TTTGCTTACTTTTGCGCTCTTCAAAAGTGAGCCGCCGTAAGGGCGGAACCAATAGCCGCCTTTACCCAAATAACGGATATGTACACCGACAGACCGCCATCGCAGGCAAGCCAGCTCCCACATTTCGATCTGCACACGGCTGGGACATCGAGGTTACTTGAGGCTGGCCTCAACCTTGCGCGCAACATCCTCCGGCAACCACGCCTTCCACACCTCAGGATGTTCCTTGAGAAACACCTGCGCCACTTCCCGTGGCGCCGTGTGGTTCTCGCTCATCGTCGCCAACGCCTTGTTCAGCGGCCCAATGGGAAACTCAACCTTGGTGAAAAACGCAGCAATCTGCGGATGTTCCTGCTGAAACGGCGTCGACACGCCAATGCTCAACTTGGACGCCAACGACCGCGTCGGCCTAGGGTTGGGGTTATCGGCATCCGTCAGGGTCTTCCAGGCGTCGGCATCAAAGGCCGGCTCCTCCAGCTGGATCAGTTTGTAGCGCCCCATCAAGGGCGTCGGCGACCAGTAATAGAACAGCACCGGCTTGCCCCGGCGGATCGACGAAGCAATCTCGGCATCCAGCGCCGCCCCCGAGCCACTGCGGAAATTCACGTAGCTGTCACTCAGGCCATAGGCCTTGAGCTTTTGTGCGTTGACCACCTCGGACGTCCAGCCGATCGGGCTGTTGAGAAAGCGCCCCTTGCCAGGCGACTCCGGGTCCTTGAACACGTCCTTGTAGCGCGCCAGGTCCTGCACGCGCTTGAGGTCCGGCGCCAGTGGCTTGAGGCCCTTGGCCGGGTCGCCCTTGACCACGTACTCCGGCACCCACCAGCCTTCGGTCGCGCCCTTGACCGTATCCCCCAGGCCCACCACTTTGCCTTCGGCCTCGGCCTTGACCCACACCGGGCTGCGGCCGGCCCACTCTTCGCCGATCACCTGGATATCGTTCTTGGCCAGGGCCGTTTCCAGGGTGATGGTGGTGCCCGGCAAGGTGTCGGTGGGCAAGTCGTAGCCCTTTTCGACGATAACCCGCAGCACTTCGGTTATCAGGCTGCCACTTTCCCAGTTCAGGTCGGCGAAGTGAATCGGCGCCCGGGCAGCCGATACCGGCAATGAAACCATCGACAGGCTCAGTGTCGTAAGCGACACGGCCAACAGCGCTCTAATTGCTTTCATGCCTGCGTACCTCGCGTTTTCGCAGCAACAGCGGACGGCTTTGCTGCCAATGCGCGAAGCCTCTGAATAGTTAAGTCAACTCAACTGTAGTAGAGGTTCCGGGAGATACGGATTACACGTGGTGTTTACAACTCACTCACTGGCCTTGAAGGTCACGAGTTCACCCTTGCGCCACTTGGCGGCCTTGCCAGTCACGGCCTTGAGGGTCTTGGTCAAGCCTTCCTGCAATTGCTCATTGGCGGCAAACACCAGCATCACGCTGTGGCCTTCCTTGAACACAATGCCCTGGCCTTCAGTGCTGGAAACAAAGGCGTAGTCACCCAGGCCATACACCGTCAACTTGATATCGCGAAACTTCAATTCAAACTTGCCACCCTCGCGACTGGGCAACACCGCCGCGCGAAAATGGTCACCCACCTTGAGTTCCAAACGCTGTTTGTCATCCACCACCAGCGCCGTCTCGGTATCGATCTCGGCGATGTAAATACCTTCCGGCGTCTGTTCAGTGACATAAACAAAACGGGATTGGAACAGCTTGACCAACTTTGCGCGCAAATCACCCAGCACGAATAACGCGTGCATATCCAGATTACTGACTGCCAAGGAAACGCCCCCACATTAAAAGAAGTGCTGGCCGCCAGAGCGGACAGCACAAAAATACGGCCGTTACGGCACGATCACACAACCTGTTCATTGAAAAAAACTGAAGAGACTCCCGATGCTGCGCCCCAAGACGAGTACAGACGTACGCGATGGACCTTATGCAAGGTCACCAGGCATCACAGCAAATCACAGGTTCGCCGACCCGGGGAATACGGGGCGACCCGCTTCAGAGAATAACCCTATTCAAAAGCGTGGTTTCCGACAGCCTACACAAAACGAATTACCGGCCATGGAACCAAATATCGGCCAGCAACGACAATACTAAAACAGCAGCACAGGTCAAAACCACCTGAAACGCTGCTGGCGTGTCACGAAGATCGAACGAAAGGAGCTGACCATGCAACCACGCCAACACAACACTGCGTCTGCCAGCACTCATTCATCACGGCATGACGAACGCCAATACTACTGCCTGCAAAGCCTCAGCGGGTACTCGAATTCGGTTCTTTACCAAGTTGTACCTGCCGGCAGGAACTTCTTTCATATTCGCGAAGTGACCAGCGGCCGGGTCATAGGCTTTCGCAGCGACCATATTCGGGCCTGCAAACTGGCCAAGGAACTGGAAGCCAGCCTGTATGGCCCCCATGGCGCAATCGTTTCGTCACCTGGGTGACTTTACTGCGCCGCCGCCCGCCAACAACTGCCATACTGGCCCGTCCATTGAAGTTTGCCCCCAGCGGGTCAGGTTTCATCAGTGCAGTTACCTTGAAGGGAAGGCTATACGTGACGGAATTTGATATTGGTGAATTTTTCATCCATGGCGACGCCAGGGAAGTGGACGGGGAGTTTCAAGCGGTCATCGTGATGCGCGCCAAGCCGCCGCTGAAGGCTGTCACCACGCACCAGGTGGAAAAGGACCGTTGGTTCAAGACCGCAGACGCCGCCGCCCTCGCGGGCAAAGAAGCCGCCAAGGCGCTCAAGACTGCCGTCGATTCAGGTGCACTGACCTCCTGAACCCCGCGCCCCTACACGCCTTCCGGCTTGTACCCCAGTCGCAACCCACCCCAGTGCCGGCCCTTGACCATGATCGGCACCGACAGGTCATGCATCAACTCGCCGGTATCGCGGGTGTAGGTCTGGAGCAATACCGCCTGTTGATGGCTGCCACAGCGAATCCCGGTGCGGTCCTCGAACTTGCGCTTGGTGCGGTTCTGCACCGCATCCACCTGGGCATCGCCCGTCAAGGCTTGGGAAAACGCCTTGTTGTGCGTCGGCACATAGCCTTGTGGTGTGCAGGCAATGGCGAATACCAAGCCCTCGTGACGCGGCAACAACGCCTCCTGAATCCCCGGTAGAACCTGGTCGGTATAACCGTCGAACCGTGTGTGGTACTTGCTCGGGCGGGTGTTCGGGATCGCCGTGTAGCTGCGGTCGAACAAATCATCCAGGCTGATGCGGTTTTGCAGCACATCGGCCTCGAACTGCTCAGCGATACGGCTCGCGCCTTCGCGGGCGAGGTCGTAGATGCGCTGGTGATAGTCATCCAGCCCGACCTCGGCCAAACGCTCACTGATGGTTTCGGCCTGCCCTTCCATCTGCACGGCAGCCTCGGCCAGTTGGCGGGTTTGCTGGTCACTCACGGCCAGGTCGCTGCGCATTTGCTCCACGGCATGGAACAGGCTGTCGAGTTGGGTGCGGTTGGTATCGGTGCCCTGGGCGATCTCATTGACCTGCCCTTCCACATCCGCGGCCAGGCTGGCGATGTTCGACAGTTGTTCGCCGGCGTGCTCCACCTGCTCGACACCGGTGTTGAGGTCGGCCGACAGCTGGCGAATCTGCTCCACCACCTGGGCCGTGCGCTGCTGGATATCCGCGACCATCACCCCGACTTCATCCGTCGCCGTGGCGGTCCGTCCGGCCAACCCGCGCACCTCATCGGCGACCACGGCAAACCCACGCCCGTGCTCACCGGCGCGCGCCGCTTCGATCGCCGCGTTCAAGGCCAACAGGTTGGTCTGGCTGGCGATGGACTGGATGACCAGGGTCACCCGCTGGATCTCCTCACTGCGTTGGCTCAAGGCTTCGATCAATTCACGGCTGGCATTGGCGCGCTGGCTGAGCTGATGCATGCGCGTGATGGACTGCGCCAGCACCTCACGCCCTTCGGTACTGCGCTGATGGGCCTGGCTGGCAGCGCCGAGCGCCTGGCGGCTGAGCTGGGACGTGACCTGCTCGGTGCCGATCATCACTTCGGCGCTGCTGACGATCTGCTTGGCCGCGCTCAACTGCGATTGCAGGCGCGCCGCCAGTTGCTTGACCGAGTAGGCCACGCCGGCAGCGGACAGCGCGTTATGGCTGGTGGTATGGGACAAATCACGCGTCAACTCGCCAATCGCGTCGGTGGCAGCGGACTGCGCGACAACGGGCGTAGGACTTTTCAGGCGGGGCAGCCAGGTCACCAGCAAAACCAGTGGCAGGCAGAGGTACAGCGGCAGGCCGGCAAACACCAGGCCCAACAGGATCAGCACCAGGGCGGTGCTCTGCAAGAGCGGCGTCAGCCAGCCGGGCAGCCCGCGCGCCACCGTTTGCGGTGGCACTGCTGCGCCCATCAGAGATCCGTCTCCAGCCATCGTCGTTACCCCACTGTTTGTCATTATTGTCGCTGCATTAAACGCCACTACCGGGCCATTATCCATGGGCCTTTAGTGGGGTAGCTTGCAGCAGATCAATAGACGGGGCGTAACGGGTATTGCCTGGGGGCCACGTGTGCGCCCCCCAGCTTCAGCGCATCAAGCTTGGCGCTGGTGCTTGTCGATCTGCTCGTGGCGCTCTTGCGCTTCGATGCAGTACTTGGTGGTCGGGCTAATCAGCAGGCGCTTGAGGCCGATAGGCTCGCCGCTGTCATCACACCAGCCAAAGGAATCTTCCTTGATGCGCTCAAGTGCACGCTCAAGTTGCGGCAGCATGCGCTGGTCGCGGTCGATGGCATTCACCAGCCAGGTGCGCTCTTCTTCGACGGAAGCGGCGTCAGCCGGGTCGGCCGGGGTGTCCAGGCTTTCAATGGCGATACGGTTCTGTTCAATGCGCTCGTGGTGTTCCACTTTCATGTCTTGCAGCAACTGCTCAAAAAAAGCGTGCTGTTCGGCATTCATGTAGTCATCCGCCGGCATGGCCAGCAACTTTTCCTTTGTCATTGATTTCTCTATAAAAAATACGTGCATTAAGGCGAATAAGGGAGCGTTCCGGCCGACCTCTGCAGGTCTCGGAAGGGCGCCATCCATTTCAAGCGCCACCCGGCACTCAATTTACGAGGGGCGGCAGTCTAAGGCCGACTTGAGGGCGCAGCAACTGAAAAGACAGGCAATTTTTCCGAGATAACCCTTAAAAGCACCAGGACGGGCTTGTCGGACGGTTATCGGAGTGCGTTTATAGCAAGAAATTCAGTGTTGTGGAGCTATATAGAAGACAAACGGTTAGCGCTGGCCAGCGATAGACCCTATGTGGGAGCGGGCTTGCTCGCGAATGCGGTCTTGCAGTCAATACATCCTGTCTCTTATACA
>NZ_JANLGL010000293.1:0-5398 GCF_024655625.1 Pseudomonas sp. 18.1.10 | reverse complement strand
GGTCGATCAGTTAGCACATCAGTGACTGATACACCGCATTCGCGAGCAAGCCCGCTCCCACATTTTGATCTCCACCCCATGTGAGATTTCACCTCTACCCTCGCTCCAAGGCATACTTGCCACCTCTCGCTCTGCAGAATTGCCATCCACCCCATGCGTATCCACGTCAGCTTCATCGACCGCGTCGGCATCACCCAGGAAGTCCTGGCCCTGCTCGGTGGGCGCAATCTCAACCTGGATGCGGTGGAGATGGTGCCGCCCAACGTCTACATCGACGCGCCAACCCTCAGCGCCGAGGTGCTCGAAGAACTGCGCGACGCCCTCTTCAGCGTGCACGGCGTGCAGGCCGTCACCGTGGTGGACATCCTTCCCGGCCAGCGCCGCCACCTGCAGTTGGACGCCCTGCTGGCCGCCATGACCGACCCGGTGCTGGCCCTGGACAGCGCGGGCAAGATCCTGCTGGCCAACCCGGCCTTGATCGCGCTGTACGGGCGCGAACCCGCCGGCGAAAGCATCAGCGAGCTGTTCAACGACCCGGCGCTGCTGGCCACCTTGCTGGAGCATGGCTTTCGCTTGCCGCTGCGCGAGATCAGCGTCAACGGCCAGACCCTGCTGCTGGACGCCACGCCGATCACCGACGCCGGCGCCCTGCTGACCCTCTACCAACCCAACCGCATCGGCGAACAACTGTCGGCGCTGCACCACGACCATGCCGAAGGCTTTGACGCGCTGCTCGGCGAGTCGCCGGTGATCCGCACCCTCAAGGCGCGGGCACAACGGGTGGCGGCGCTGGATGCGCCGCTGTTGATCCAGGGCGAGACCGGCACCGGCAAAGAGCTGGTGGCGCGGGCCTGCCACGCCAGCAGCGCGCGCCACAGTGCGCCGTTCCTGGCCTTGAACTGCGCGGCGTTGCCGGAGAACCTCGCCGAGAGCGAGTTGTTCGGCTATGCCCCGGGCGCGTTTACCGGCGCCCAGCGCGGTGGCAAGCCGGGGCTGATGGAGCTGGCCAACCAGGGCACGGTGTTTCTCGATGAGATCGGCGAGATGTCGCCGTATCTGCAGGCCAAGCTGCTGCGCTTTCTCAATGACGGCAGCTTCCGCCGCGTCGGGGGCGACCGTGAGGTGAAGGTCAACGTGCGTATCCTCAGCGCCACCCACCGCGATCTGGAGAAAATGGTCAGCGAGGGCACCTTTCGCGAAGACCTGTTCTACCGCCTCAACGTGCTCAACGTCGAAGTGCCGCCCTTGCGCCAACGCGGCCAGGACATCCTGCTGCTGGCGCGCTACTTCATGCAGCAGGCCTGCGCGCAGATCCAGCGCCCGGTCTGCCGCCTCGCGCCGGGCACTTATCCTGCGCTGTTGGGCAACCGCTGGCCGGGCAACGTGCGCCAGTTGCAGAACGTGATCTTCCGCGCCGCCGCCATCTGCGAAAGCAGCCTGGTGGACATCGGCGACCTCGACATTGCCGGCACCTCGGTGGCGCGCCAGAGTGACAACGAAGTCGACAGCCTGGAACAGGCCGTGGAGGACTTCGAACGCAGCCTGCTGGAGAAGCTCTACACCAGCTATCCCTCGACTCGGCAATTGGCCAGCCGGTTGCAGACGTCGCACACGGCGATTGCCCATCGCCTGCGCAAATATGGCATCCCCGCCAACAAACCCTGAGCACACAAAATCCAATTATGGAATGCAAATCCATGTGGGAGCGGGCTTGCTCGCGAATGCGGTGTGTCAGTCACAGAAGTATCAACTGGCCCACCGCTTTCGCGAGCAAGCCCGCCCCCACATTGGGACTGCATTCCAGCTTTTGGTCCAGGAACGACATCAGCTGTACTGAAAGCGCTACAGCGTAACGATATCGCTACAACCCTGTTTTTTGCGTGCCATGCAAGGCTTTGATCCACATAGGCTTTTTTTCATGCGCCCAACTGTAGCGAAATCGCTACAGCCTAAGTGCATAACCCTATAACCAATTTTACTAAATTGTTGATTTATAACGACTTAACAACCTTGGCCGCGATCTTGCTAAGCAACTCCCCATTATTCCGTCCACCAGACGAATCTGGCCCCGAGGAGTTTCCATGAGCGAGTTGCGTTTCACTGAAGATCACGAATGGCTGCGCGCCGAAGCCGACGGCAGCGTCACCGTGGGTATCACCGCTTTCGCACAGAACGCGCTGGGTGATGTGGTTTTCGTGCAACTGCCGGAGTTGCAGGCCTACGACAAGGGCGCCGAAGCGTCCACCGTGGAGTCGGTCAAGGCCGCCAGCGGCGTGTACATGCCGCTTGAGGGCGAAGTACTGGAAGTGAACGACAAGTTGAGCGACAGCCCGGAACTGGTCAACGAAGACCCGATGGGCGAAGGCTGGTTCTTCCGCTTTAAACCGGCCGATGCCGACGCGGTAGCTAAACTGTTGGATCAGGACGCGTACGACCGCCTGATCAAAGCCAACGCTGAAGCTTGAGGAGCGCGCAATGACCGTTAACATCAGCACCGCCAACGAATTCATCGCCCGCCACATCGGCCCGCGCGCAGAAGACGAGCAGCAGATGCTCGCCAGCCTCGGCTTTGACTCCCTGGAAGCCCTGAGCGCCAGCGTGATCCCGGAAAGCATCAAGGGCACCAGCGTGCTCGGCCTGGAAGACGGCCTGAGCGAAGCCGAGGCCCTGGCCAAGATCAAGGCCATCGCCGGCAAAAACCAACTGTTCAAGACCTACATCGGCCAGGGCTACTACAACTGCCATACGCCGTCGCCGATCCTGCGCAACCTCCTGGAAAACCCGGCCTGGTACACCGCCTACACCCCGTACCAACCCGAGATTTCCCAAGGCCGCCTGGAAGCGCTGCTGAACTTCCAGACCCTAATCAGCGACCTCACCGGCCTGCCGA
This sequence comes from Pseudomonas sp. 18.1.10, assembly GCF_024655625.1. Lineage (NCBI taxonomy): Bacteria > Pseudomonadati > Pseudomonadota > Gammaproteobacteria > Pseudomonadales > Pseudomonadaceae > Pseudomonas > Pseudomonas sp. 18.1.10. The sequence continues at coordinate 2,508 of NZ_JANLGL010000293.1, read as the reverse complement.
TCGCCAACGCCTCCCTGCTTGACGAAGCCACCGCCGCCGCCGAAGCCATGACCTTCTGCAAGCGCCTGAGCAAGAACAAGGGCAGCAACGCCTTCTTCGCCTCGATTCACAGCCACCCGCAAACCCTCGACGTGCTGCGCACCCGCGCCGAGCCGCTGGGCATTGACGTGGTGGTCGGCGATGAGCGTGAACTGACTGACGTCAGCCCGTTCTTCGGCGCCCTGCTGCAATACCCGGCCAGCAACGGTGACGTGTTCGACTACCGCGCACTGACCGAGCGCTTCCACGCCGCCAACGCCCTGGTGGCCGTGGCCGCCGACCTGCTGGCCCTGACCCTGCTGACACCGCCGGGCGAGTTCGGCGCCGACGTAGCCATCGGCAGCGCGCAACGCTTCGGCGTACCGCTGGGCTTTGGTGGCCCGCATGCGGCGTACTTCTCCACCAAGGATGCGTTCAAGCGCGACATGCCGGGCCGTCTGGTCGGTGTGTCCGTCGACCGTTTCGGCAAGCCGGCCCTGCGCCTGGCCATGCAGACCCGCGAGCAACATATCCGCCGCGAGAAAGCCACGTCGAACATCTGCACCGCCCAGGTGCTGCTGGCCAACATCGCCAGCATGTACGCCGTGTACCACGGCCCCAAAGGCCTGACCCAGATCGCCCAGCGCGTGCACCAGCTGGCCGCGATCCTGGCCAAGGGCCTGACCACCCTGGGCCTGAAGGTCGAGCAGCAGCACTTTTTCGACACCCTCACCCTCAACACCGGCGCCAACACCGCCGCGATGCACGACAAGGCGCGCGCCCAGCGCATCAACCTGCGTGTGGTGGATGGCGAGCGTCTTGGCGTTTCCGTGGATGAAACCACCACCCAGGCCGATATCGAAACCCTGTGGGCGCTCTTCGCCGAAGGCAAGGCTCTGCCGGACTTCAACGCGAACGTTGCAAGCACCCTGCCCGCCGCGCTGCTGCGCCAGTCGCCCGTGCTCAGCCACCCGGTGTTCAACCGCTACCACTCGGAAACCGAGCTGATGCGCTACCTGCGCAAGCTGGCCGACAAGGACCTGGCGCTGGACCGCACCATGATCCCGCTGGGCTCGTGCACCATGAAGCTCAACGCCGCCAGCGAAATGATCCCGGTGACCTGGGCCGAGTTCGGCGCCCTGCACCCGTTCGCGCCGCCTGCGCAAAGCGCCGGTTACCTGGAGCTGACCTCCGACCTCGAAGCCATGCTCTGCGCGGCCACCGGCTACGACGCCATCTCCCTGCAACCGAACGCCGGTTCCCAGGGCGAGTACGCCGGTTTGCTGGCGATCCGCGCCTATCACCAGAGCCGTGGCGATGAGCGCCGCGACATCTGCCTGATCCCATCGTCGGCCCACGGCACCAACCCGGCGACCGCCAACATGGCGGGTATGCGTGTGGTCGTCACCGCCTGCGATGCCCGTGGCAACGTCGACATCGAGGACCTGCGCGCCAAGGCCATCGAGCACCGCGAGCACCTCGCCGCGCTGATGATTACCTACCCGTCCACCCACGGCGTGTTCGAAGAAGGTATCCGCGAAATCTGCGGGATCATCCACGACAACGGCGGCCAGGTGTACATCGACGGCGCCAACATGAACGCCATGGTCGGCCTGTGTGCACCGGGCAAGTTCGGCGGCGACGTGTCCCACCTGAACCTGCACAAGACCTTCTGCATCCCCCACGGCGGCGGCGGCCCGGGCGTTGGCCCAATTGGCGTGAAGTCGCACCTCACGCCATTCCTGCCAGGCCACGCGGCCATGGAACGCAAGGAAGGCGCGGTGTGCGCGGCGCCGTTCGGCAGCGCAAGCATTTTGCCGATCACCTGGATGTACATCAGCATGATGGGCGGCGCGGGCCTCAAGCGCGCTTCGCAGCTGGCGATCCTGAATGCCAACTACATTTCCCGTCGCCTTGAGGAGCACTACCCGGTGCTCTACACCGGCAGCAACGGCCTGGTGGCGCATGAATGCATCCTGGATCTGCGTCCACTGAAAGACAGCAGCGGCATCAGCGTGGATGACGTGGCCAAGCGTTTGATCGACTTTGGTTTCCACGCACCGACCATGTCGTTCCCGGTGGCCGGCACCTTGATGATCGAGCCGACCGAAAGCGAATCCAAGGAAGAACTGGACCGCTTCTGCAATGCAATGATCGCGATCCGCGAAGAAATCCGCGCGGTGGAAAACGGCACCCTGGACAAGGACGACAACCCGCTGAAAAACGCACCGCACACCGCGGCTGAACTGGTGAGCGAATGGACCCACCCCTACACCCGCGAGCAGGCGGTGTACCCGGTGCCGTCGTTGATCGAAGGCAAGTACTGGCCGCCGGTTGGGCGGGTGGACAATGTGTTTGGTGATCGCAACCTGGTGTGTGCGTGCCCTTCAATCGAGAGCTACGCCTGATCTGACTGAAGGAACACGGTAAAAAATGTGGGAGCGGGCTTGCTCGCGAATGCGGTCTTTCAGATGTTGAATATCTGACTGA
>NZ_JANLGL010000292.1:0-5434 GCF_024655625.1 Pseudomonas sp. 18.1.10 | reverse complement strand
ACAGGTATCAGGCACACCGCTATCGCAGGCAAGCCAGCTCCCACAGGGATCGGGTTTACAGGTCAAGACAGTGTGTGAGTGGATCTTTCTATGAGTGACAGCTATTTATCGTTCGTCAATTCTCCCTGGGGCCGCCGCCTGGCCCAGGCCATCGGCTTGCCGCAACCGCTGCCATTGCAGCGCCATCGCAGCGGCCAGCAGGGCTTGGCCAACCCGGTGATCGTCGCCGGGGCAGGGCGCTTGGCTGCGCAGGTGCAACAGCTGTTCAGCGCCACCGATACGGTGACTGCCGCTGCGGCCACGCTCAAGGCGCCGTCCACCGGCAAGGTGCAGGGCGTGGTGTTCGACGCCAGTGGCGTGAACGGCCTGCAACAGCTGGATGAGCTGTACGAATTCTTCCACGCCAATGGCAAACGTCTCAGCCAACATGGCCGTGTGGTGGTCCTCGGCACCGCGCCGGAACACTGCGCGGACTTGCCCCAGGCCATCGCCCAGCGTGCCCTCGAAGGCTTGGTGCGCTCCCTGGCCAAGGAGCTACGCCGTGCGATCACCGTGCAATTGCTCTACGTGGCACCTGGGGCCGAAGCGGCGCTGGACAGCAGCCTGCGCTTCTTTCTGTCGCGCCGCTCGGCCTACGTCTCGGGGCAAGTGGTGCGCGTGGAGAAAGCCGTGGACGGCCAGGTGACCGTCAACTGGGACAAGCCTTTCGCCGGTCGCCGCGCGCTGGTCACGGGTGCCTCCCGTGGCATCGGCCTGGCGATTGCCCAGGTGCTGGCCCGCGACGGTGCCCATGTGGTGTGTGTGGATGTGCCCCAGGCCCAGGAGTCGCTGCAACACGCGGCGGCCAGTGTGGGCGGCTCGGCATTGCCGTTGGACATCACTGCCGCCGACGCCGCCGCATTGCTGCGCACCCATGTCAGCCAATACGGCGCATTCGATGTGGTGGTGCACAACGCCGGGATCACCCGCGACAAGACCATCGCGAAAATGACCGAAACCGCGTGGCGCAGTGTGTTGGCGGTCAACCTGGACGCGCCCTTGCGCCTGACTGAAGCGTTGCTGGACAGTCAGGGCCTCAACCCCGGTGGGCGCATTGTGTGCGTGTCGTCGATCTCCGGCATCGCCGGCAACCTCGGGCAAAGCAACTACGCCACCTCCAAGGCCGGGGTGATTGGCCTGGTGCAAGGCCTCGCGCCACGTGCGGCGGCGCAGCAGGTCACGGTGAATGCGGTGGCGCCAGGGTTTATCGAAACCCAGATGACCGCGAAGATTCCGCTGATGATCCGCGAAGCCGGGCGGCGCATGAATTCGCTGCATCAGGGCGGGCAGCCGATTGATGTGGCCGAGACGATCGCCTGGCTGGCGCACCCGGCTTCCGGTGGGGTCAACGGACAAGTCGTACGGGTGTGCGGGCAAAGCCTGCTGGGAGCTTGAGTGATGGACTACGTGACGCAGATTATCGATCCACCGCCGTCGCGCACCCGGCTGCTGCTCGACGGCGTGCGCGCCTTGCGCAAGCCAGAGCTGGACGGCGCGCCGGGATTGCCCACGGAACGCCTGGTGCGTTCGGCAGTGGCGTTGCAGGCCGCCGATATTGCCGCCTATGGCCGTGCCTGCGGGTTTCGCCCGGAGCAGGGCGTGCCATTGTCCTATCCCCATGTGCTGGCGTTCCCGCTGCACTTGATGTTGCTGACACGGCCGAGCTTTCCGTACCCGGCCAGCGGCATGGTGCACCTGGCCAATCGTATTCGTCAGCATCAACGCTTGCAGGAAGACCAGGCGCTGCGCCTGGAAGTGTATTGCGAGCGCTGGGTCGCCCATGCCAAGGGCCAGGCGCTGAGCATCGCCACCCGTGCCTACAGCGCGGGCACCCTGGTGTGGGAAAGCGACAGCCTGTACCTGCGCCGGGACGTCAAGGACCCCGTCGGCGAACCCTGGAATGATGCCTTGGCGTTGCAGGAAGAAGGCCTGCTGCGCACCCAGCGTTGGGTGCTGCCTGCCGATCTGGGCCGGCGCTTTGCCCGGGTGTCGGGGGACTTCAACCCGATCCACACCTCGCTGATCGGCGCCAAGCTCTTTGGCTTTCGCCGCGCCATCGCCCACGGCATGTGGACCCTGGGCCGCGCACTTGCCGCCCAGCAACCGCCCGGTGGGCTGGGTCAGGCCGAGGCGCATTGCGACTTCAAACTGCCGATCTTCCTGCCCGGCCAGGTCGCGCTGTGGAATCACCCCGCGAGCGGTCCGCGCCGCGAGTTCGAAGTGCGCAATTTTGCGGGTGACAAACCCCATATGCGTGGGCTTTTTATCTGGAATGAGAGCGCTCGATGAGTGAGTACAGTTTCAACCCGGCGCCGGTTCGCCGCGTGGCGATTATCGGCGGCAACCGCATCCCGTTTGCCCGTTCCAACACGGTGTACGCCCACGACAGCAATCAGGACTTGTTGGTGGCGGCGCTGCAGGGCCTGGTGGACCGCTACAACCTGCACGGCCAGCGCCTCGGGGAGTTTGCCGCGGGGGCGGTTATCAAGCATTCGCGGGATTTCAACCTGGCGCGTGAGTCGCTGCTGTCCACCACCTTGTCGCCGGATACGCCGGCCTATGACGTGCAGCAAGCCTGCGGCACCGGCCTGGAGGCGGCGTTGCTGGTGGCTAATAAAATCGCCCTCGGCCAGATCGACGTGGGCATCGCCGGAGGGGCCGATACCACTTCCGACGCGCCCATCGGCATCAACGAATCCCTGCGTCACACCTTGCTCGCGGCCAACCGCGCCAAAGGCCTTGGCGGCAAGTTGCAGACCTTGCTCAAGGTGCGCCCGTCGATGTTTTTCAAACCGCTGCTGCCGCGCAATGGCGAGCCGCGTACCGGCTTGTCCATGGGCGAGCACTGTGAAGCCATGGCCCAGCGCTGGCAGATCAAGCGCCTGGCCCAGGATGAGCTGACGCTGACCAGTCACCAGCGCCTGGACGCAGCCTACAAACGTGGGTTTTTCGACGACCTTATCAGCCCCCATCGCGGCCTGGCCCGGGACAACAACCTGCGCGCCGACACCAGCCTGGCCAAGCTCGCCAGCCTGGCGCCGGCCTATGACCGTGACAACGGCAGCCTCACCGCCGGCAACTCGACACCGCTGACCGATGGCGCCTCGGTGGTGTTGCTGGCCAGTGAAGAATGGGCCGCGGCCAATGGCTGGCCGGTGCTGGCCTACCTGCGCACCGGCGAGACGGCGGCGGTGAATTTTGTCGATGGTCGTGAAGGCCTGCTGATGGCCCCGGCCTACGCCGTGCCGCGCATGCTCCAGCGCGAAGGCCTGAGTTTTGCCGACTTTGATTTCTTCGAGCTCCATGAAGCCTTTGCCGCACAGGTGCTGTGCACCCTCAAGGCCTGGGAAGACGCCGATTACTGCCGTGAACGCCTGGGCCTGGATGCACCGCTGGGCAGCATCGACCGCGCCAAAATGAATGTGAATGGTGGCTCCCTGGGCTGCGGCCATCCCTTTGCCGCCACTGGCGGCCGGCAACTGGCGACGCTGGCCAAGACCATTCATGAGAACGGCGGCGGCCGAGGCCTGATTTCGATCTGTGCGGCGGGCGGCCTGGGCATTACCGCCATCGTCGAAAAGTAGCGCTATCCAAAACAACAATAAGGAAACTGCCATGAGCACTGTAAGCCTGGAACAAACCGAACGGATCTGGTTGGACGCTTACCTGCCCGGCGTGCCGGCCGACATCGACGCGGGCATTGAGGCTTACCCGTCGCTGCGGGAAGTGTTCCTGGAGCACCTGGAAAAATTTCGCGAGCGTGTTGCCTACGTCAGCATCGGCACGGAAATGACCTACGCCGACTGGGAAGTCCAGGGCTTCGCGTTTGCCGCGTGGCTACAGGGCCAGGGGGTGAAAAAGGGCGACCGCGTGGCGCTGATGATGCCCAACTGCTTGCAGTACCCGATCTGCCTGCTGGGCACGATCCTGGCCGGTGCGGTGGTGGTCAACGTCAACCCGCTGTACACCTCCCACGAACTCAAGCACTTGCTCAAGGACAGCGAAGCCGAAACCGTGGTGATCTTCGAGAACTTCGCCCACACCCTGGAAAAAGTCATTGCCGGCAGCAGCGTCAAGCGCGTGGTGATCGCGGCCATCGGCGACCTGCTCGGCACCTTCAAGGGCGCGGCGATGAACTTCATCCTGCGCACCGTGCAAAAACAGGTGCCAGCGTTCAACCTGCCGGGGGCGTTGCGGTTCAATCGGGTGCTCAAGCAAGGGCGCGCCCTGAACCACTTCCCGGTGGCCATGCAGCTCGATGACCTGGCGTTCCTGCAATACACCGGGGGCACCACCGGGGACGCCAAGGGCGTGATGCTCAGCCACCGCAATATCATCGCCAACCTGCTGCAAGCCAAGGCCTGGGTCGGCGACCAACTGGACCAGGACAAGCAGGAAACCAACGTCACCCTGCTGCCGCTGTATCACATCTTTTCCCTGACGGTGAACTGCCTGATGTTCATGTGCCTGGGCGGGCGCAACATCCTGATCGCCAACCCACGGGACGTGAAACGGGTGCAGATGATCCTGCGCAAGGAGCGCTTCAACGGCATCGCCGGGGTCAACACCTTGTTTAATGGCTTGCTGGAGAACAAGGAGTTCTGCGCGCGGGACTTTTCCGACCTGCGCATGGTGATCGCCGGCGGCATGGCGACGCACACGGCGGTGGCTAAGCGCTGGCAGGAAGTCACTGGGTTGCCGATCATCGAAGGATACGGCCTGACGGAGTGCTCGCCGGTGGTGAGCATCAGCCCGATCAACATTGCGCGCATGCGCGAGATGGAATTTACCGGCAGCATCGGCGTGCCATTGCCGTCGACCTGGGTGCGTTTTGTGCGTGAAGACGGTGAGCTGGCCGAGGTTGGCGAGCAGGGCGAGCTGCAAGTGCGCGGGCCACAGGTGATGCAGGGCTACTGGAAACGCCCGGATGCAACGGCCGAGGTGCTGGATGCCGAGGGGTGGCTGTCGACCGGCGATATTGGGGTGATGGACGCGCGCGGTTACATCCGCTTGGTGGACCGCAAGAAGGACATGATCCTGGTCTCGGGTTTCAACGTGTACCCCAATGAAATCGAAGATGTGGTGGCACTGCACCCGGGTGTGGGCGAGGTGGCGGCCATCGGCGTGGAAGACCCGGTGACGGGTGAGAAGGTGAAGATCATCGTGGTGCGCAAGGACCCGGACCTGACGCAGGAACAGATTCTTGCGCACTGCCGGGAGTATCTGACGGGGTACAAGGTGCCCAGGTATGTGGAGTTTCGGACGACGGAATTGCCCAAGACTACCGTGGGCAAAGTGCTGCGCCGGGCGTTGCGCTGATTCGAAGGCGTCGCCGATCGAAATGTGGGAGCGGGCTTGCTCGCGAAGGCGGTGGATCAGTTGTTACATGTGCTGA
>NZ_JANLGL010000291.1:2825-5436 GCF_024655625.1 Pseudomonas sp. 18.1.10 | reverse complement strand
GAGTAGTCAAATTGCTTGGGTGTTATATGGTCAAGCCTCACGGGCAATTAGTATTGGTTAGCTCAACGCCTCACAGCGCTTACACACCCAACCTATCAACGTCGTAGTCTTCGACGGCCCTTCAGGGAACTCAAGGTTCCAGTGAGATCTCATCTTGAGGCTAGTTTCCCGCTTAGATGCTTTCAGCGGTTATCTATTCCGAACATAGCTACCCGGCAATGCCACTGGCGTGACAACCGGAACACCAGAGGTTCGTCCACTCCGGTCCTCTCGTACTAGGAGCAGCCCCTCTCAAATCTCAAACGTCCACGGCAGATAGGGACCGAACTGTCTCACGACGTTCTAAACCCAGCTCGCGTACCACTTTAAATGGCGAACAGCCATACCCTTGGGACCGGCTTCAGCCCCAGGATGTGATGAGCCGACATCGAGGTGCCAAACACCGCCGTCGATATGAACTCTTGGGCGGTATCAGCCTGTTATCCCCGGAGTACCTTTTATCCGTTGAGCGATGGCCCTTCCATACAGAACCACCGGATCACTAAGACCTACTTTCGTACCTGCTCGACGTGTCTGTCTCGCAGTCAAGCGCGCTTTTGCCTTTATACTCTACGACCGATTTCCGACCGGTCTGAGCGCACCTTCGTACTCCTCCGTTACTCTTTAGGAGGAGACCGCCCCAGTCAAACTACCCACCATACACTGTCCTCGATCCGGATAACGGACCTGAGTTAGAACCTCAAAGTTGCCAGGGTGGTATTTCAAGGTTGGCTCCACGCAGACTGGCGTCCACGCTTCAAAGCCTCCCACCTATCCTACACAAGCAAATTCAAAGTCCAGTGCAAAGCTATAGTAAAGGTTCACGGGGTCTTTCCGTCTAGCCGCGGATACACTGCATCTTCACAGCGATTTCAATTTCACTGAGTCTCGGGTGGAGACAGCGCCGCCATCGTTACGCCATTCGTGCAGGTCGGAACTTACCCGACAAGGAATTTCGCTACCTTAGGACCGTTATAGTTACGGCCGCCGTTTACCGGGGCTTCGATCAAGAGCTTCGCGTTAGCTAACCCCATCAATTAACCTTCCGGCACCGGGCAGGCGTCACACCCTATACGTCCACTTTCGTGTTTGCAGAGTGCTGTGTTTTTAATAAACAGTCGCAGCGGCCTGGTATCTTCGACCGGCATGAGCTTACGGAGCAAGTCCTTCACCCTCACCGGCGCACCTTCTCCCGAAGTTACGGTGCCATTTTGCCTAGTTCCTTCACCCGAGTTCTCTCAAGCGCCTTGGTATTCTCTACCCAACCACCTGTGTCGGTTTGGGGTACGGTTCCTGGTTACCTGAAGCTTAGAAGCTTTTCTTGGAAGCATGGCATCAACCACTTCGTTAACTAAAAGTTAACTCGTCATCAGCTCTCGGCCTTAGAATCCCGGATTTACCTAAGATTCCAGCCTACCACCTTAAACTTGGACAACCAACGCCAAGCTGGCCTAGCCTTCTCCGTCCCTCCATCGCAATAACCAGAAGTACAGGAATATTAACCTGTTTTCCATCGACTACGCTTTTCAGCCTCGCCTTAGGGACCGACTAACCCTGCGTCGATTAACGTTGCGCAGGAAACCTTGGTCTTTCGGCGTGGGTGTTTTTCACACCCATTGTCGTTACTCATGTCAGCATTCGCACTTCTGATACCTCCAGCAAGCTTCTCAACTCACCTTCACAGGCTTACAGAACGCTCCTCTACCGCATCACTTACGTGATACCCGTAGCTTCGGTGTATGGTTTGAGCCCCGTTACATCTTCCGCGCAGGCCGACTCGACTAGTGAGCTATTACGCTTTCTTTAAAGGGTGGCTGCTTCTAAGCCAACCTCCTAGCTGTCTAAGCCTTCCCACATCGTTTCCCACTTAACCATAACTTTGGGACCTTAGCTGACGGTCTGGGTTGTTTCCCTTTTCACGACGGACGTTAGCACCCGCCGTGTGTCTCCCATGCTCGGCACTTGTAGGTATTCGGAGTTTGCATCGGTTTGGTAAGTCGGGATGACCCCCTAGCCGAAACAGTGCTCTACCCCCTACAGTGATACATGAGGCGCTACCTAAATAGCTTTCGAGGAGAACCAGCTATCTCCGAGCTTGATTAGCCTTTCACTCCGATCCACAGGTCATCCGCTAACTTTTCAACGGTAGTCGGTTCGGTCCTCCAGTTAGTGTTACCCAACCTTCAACCTGCCCATGGATAGATCGCCCGGTTTCGGGTCTATTCCCAGCGACTAGACGCCCTATTAAGACTCGCTTTCGCTACGCCTCCCCTATTCGGTTAAGCTCGCCACTGAAAATAAGTCGCTGACCCATTATACAAAAGGTACGCAGTCACCCAACAAAGTGGGCTCCCACTGCTTGTACGCATACGGTTTCAGGATCTATTTCACTCCCCTCTCCGGGGTTCTTTTCGCCTTTCCCTCACGGTACTAGTTCACTATCGGTCAGTCAGTAGTATTTAGCCTTGGAGGATGGTCCCCCCATATTCAGACAAAGTTTCTCGTGCTCCGTCCTACTCGATTTCATGACTAAGAGATTTTCGCGTACAGGGCTATCACCCACTATGGCCGG
>NZ_JANLGL010000291.1:0-2728 GCF_024655625.1 Pseudomonas sp. 18.1.10 | reverse complement strand
AACGTTCCGCTAATCTCAAAGCCACTTAAGGGCTAGTCCCCGTTCGCTCGCCACTACTAAGGGAATCTCGGTTGATTTCTTTTCCTCAGGGTACTTAGATGTTTCAGTTCCCCTGGTTCGCCTCTTACGCCTATGTATTCAGCGTAAGATAACCATCTTATGATGGCTGGGTTCCCCCATTCAGACATCTCCGGATCAAAGTCTGTTTGCCGACTCCCCGAAGCTTTTCGCAGGCTACCACGTCTTTCATCGCCTCTGACTGCCAAGGCATCCACCGTATGCGCTTCTTCACTTGACCATATAACCCCAAGCAATCTGGTTATACTGTGAAGACAACATTCGCCGAAAATTCGATAATACTCAAAACTGAGTAACTCACAAATTTTACCTTAGCCTGATCCGTTACCAGTGAAAGTAACGTTCAGTCTATCTTTCTATCACATACCCAAATTTTTAAAGAACGATCTAATCAAAGACTAGAAATCAACATTCACCATCATCACAATGGAATGCTCATTTCTAAGCTTTCAACAACAGAAGCAGTAGTGGTGGAGCCAAACGGGATCGAACCGTTGACCTCCTGCGTGCAAGGCAGGCGCTCTCCCAGCTGAGCTATGGCCCCGTATTTCTACAGGCGTTTCCCACACAAAATTGGTGGGTCTGGGCAGATTCGAACTGCCGACCTCACCCTTATCAGGGGTGCGCTCTAACCAACTGAGCTACAGACCCAATTTCGGGCTGCTTCTTTATCGTCTTCTTCAATGAATCAAGCAATTCGTGTGGGAACTTATGGAGCAGCTGATGTCGTCGATTAAGGAGGTGATCCAGCCGCAGGTTCCCCTACGGCTACCTTGTTACGACTTCACCCCAGTCATGAATCACACCGTGGTAACCGTCCTCCCGAAGGTTAGACTAGCTACTTCTGGTGCAACCCACTCCCATGGTGTGACGGGCGGTGTGTACAAGGCCCGGGAACGTATTCACCGCGACATTCTGATTCGCGATTACTAGCGATTCCGACTTCACGCAGTCGAGTTGCAGACTGCGATCCGGACTACGATCGGTTTTATGGGATTAGCTCCACCTCGCGGCTTGGCAACCCTCTGTACCGACCATTGTAGCACGTGTGTAGCCCAGGCCGTAAGGGCCATGATGACTTGACGTCATCCCCACCTTCCTCCGGTTTGTCACCGGCAGTCTCCTTAGAGTGCCCACCATTACGTGCTGGTAACTAAGGACAAGGGTTGCGCTCGTTACGGGACTTAACCCAACATCTCACGACACGAGCTGACGACAGCCATGCAGCACCTGTCTCAATGTTCCCGAAGGCACCAATCTATCTCTAGAAAGTTCATTGGATGTCAAGGCCTGGTAAGGTTCTTCGCGTTGCTTCGAATTAAACCACATGCTCCACCGCTTGTGCGGGCCCCCGTCAATTCATTTGAGTTTTAACCTTGCGGCCGTACTCCCCAGGCGGTCAACTTAATGCGTTAGCTGCGCCACTAAAAGCTCAAGGCTTCCAACGGCTAGTTGACATCGTTTACGGCGTGGACTACCAGGGTATCTAATCCTGTTTGCTCCCCACGCTTTCGCACCTCAGTGTCAGTATTAGTCCAGGTGGTCGCCTTCGCCACTGGTGTTCCTTCCTATATCTACGCATTTCACCGCTACACAGGAAATTCCACCACCCTCTACCATACTCTAGTCAGTCAGTTTTGAATGCAGTTCCCAGGTTGAGCCCGGGGATTTCACATCCAACTTAACAAACCACCTACGCGCGCTTTACGCCCAGTAATTCCGATTAACGCTTGCACCCTCTGTATTACCGCGGCTGCTGGCACAGAGTTAGCCGGTGCTTATTCTGTCGGTAACGTCAAAACAATCACGTATTAGGTAACTGCCCTTCCTCCCAACTTAAAGTGCTTTACAATCCGAAGACCTTCTTCACACACGCGGCATGGCTGGATCAGGCTTTCGCCCATTGTCCAATATTCCCCACTGCTGCCTCCCGTAGGAGTCTGGACCGTGTCTCAGTTCCAGTGTGACTGATCATCCTCTCAGACCAGTTACGGATCGTCGCCTTGGTGAGCCATTACCTCACCAACTAGCTAATCCGACCTAGGCTCATCTGATAGCGCAAGGCCCGAAGGTCCCCTGCTTTCTCCCGTAGGACGTATGCGGTATTAGCGTCCGTTTCCGAACGTTATCCCCCACTACCAGGCAGATTCCTAGGCATTACTCACCCGTCCGCCGCTCTCAAGAGAAGCAAGCTTCTCTCTACCGCTCGACTTGCATGTGTTAGGCCTGCCGCCAGCGTTCAATCTGAGCCATGATCAAACTCTTCAGTTCAAACATCTTTGGGTTTTTAAGAAACCCTAAACTTGGCTCAGCAATCGTTGGTTACATCTTTGATTTCTCGCGGAGTAACTTGTGATGCTGATAATCTTGTTGACTATCAGTCTGACTCCACAAGCACCCACACGAATTGCTTGATTCAGTTGTTAAAGAGCGGTTGGTTAAGATCTTTCGTCTCAACCGAGGCGCGCATTCTACAGCAGCCTCATTTGCTGTCAAGTGATTATTTTCAGAAGCTTTCGAAGAATTCTTCAACAACTTCAACCACTTGCGCTTCAGATCTCTCATCAGCGGGAGGCGAATTCTACAGCGTTACACGCTGCTGTCAACACCTCTTTTTCAACTTCCTTCGCGCTTCGATGAACTGAAGCAA
>NZ_JANLGL010000290.1:0-5567 GCF_024655625.1 Pseudomonas sp. 18.1.10 | reverse complement strand
TCAGTCGAAACAGAGGTGACTGACAGTCCGCATTCGCGAGCAAGCCCGCTCCCACACAAGCCCGCTCACATTGGATCTTCTACAACCTGGGGTTATTTGGAGACCGGCATGGCGAATTCGGCGCCTTGCTCGATGCTCTCCGACCAGCGCTGCATGATCGACTTCTGCTTGGTGTAGAAGCGCACACCCTCAGTGCCATAGGCATGCATGTCGCCAAACAGGCTTTTCTTCCAGCCACCAAAACCGTGCCACGCCATCGGCACCGGGATGGGCACGTTGATGCCGACCATGCCCACCTGGATACGCCGCGCGAACTCGCGGGCGATGTTGCCGTCGCGGGTGAAGCAGCTGACGCCGTTGCCGAACTCGTGGTCGTTGACCAGTTTTACGGCTTCGCCGAAGTCGCTGACGCGCACGCAGGCCAGCACCGGGCCGAAGATTTCTTCGCGGTAGATGCTCATCTCGCGGGTCACGTGGTCGAACAGCGTCGCGCCCAGCCAGAAGCCATTTTCCAGGCCGGCTTCGGTCGGTACGTAGTCACGGCCATCCAGCAGCAGTTGGGCGCCGGCCTGCACGCCTTGCTCGATATAGCCGCTGATGCGCTCCAGAGCCGCGCGGGACACAATCGGGCCCATCTCGGCTTTCAAATCGCGGCCGTCGGTGATGCGCAGTTGCTTGGCGCGCTCGGTCAGGGCGGCGATGACTTTGTCACCCACATCCCCCACCAACACCGCCACGGAGATGGCCATGCAGCGTTCGCCCGCACTGCCGTAGGCGGCGCCCATCAGGGCATCCACGGTTTTTTCGATATCGGCGTCGGGCATCACCACCATGTGGTTTTTCGCCCCGCCCAGGCCTTGCACGCGCTTGCCGTGACGGGCGCCGGTTTCGTAGATGTATTGGGCAATCGGCGTCGAGCCGACAAAGCTCACGGCCTTGACGTCCGGGTGTTCGATCAGCGCGTCCACCGACTCCTTGTCACCCTGCACCACGTTGAACACGCCTTTGGGCAGGCCGGCTTCACGCAGCAGTTCGGCCATGAACAACGAGGCGCTTGGATCGGTCGGGCTTGGCTTGAGAATGAAGGTGTTACCCGCCGCGATGGCAATCGGGTACATCCACATCGGTACCATCACCGGGAAGTTGAACGGCGTCACGCCCGCGACAACGCCCAGCGGCTGGCGCATGGTCCAGTTGTCCATGCCACGGGACACCTGGTCGGAGTACTCGCCCTTGAGCAGGTTGGGAATGCCGCAGGCGAATTCGAGGATGTCGATGCCACGGTCCACTTCACCCTGGGCATCGGTAAACACCTTGCCATGCTCGGCGACGATGATGCGCGCGAGGTCGTCCTTGCGCGCACGCAGCAGGTGCAGGTATTCGAACAACACCCGCGCGCGGCGGATCGGCGGCGTGTCGGCCCAGCCGTCGAAAGCAGCCTGGGCAGCGGCAACGGCTTCGTCCACGGTCTGGCGGCTGGCCAGGGCGACGCGGCCGGTCTTTTCACCGGTGGCCGGGTTGAAGACGTCCTGATAACGGTCATCGCGGGACACGCGCTGGTCGTTGATGTAGTGCTCGATTGTAATTGTCATGGCAGTCGATCCCAGGTGGATAAGCGTTGGACACACGATAGGCTTTCGCTTTGTTCCAAACCAGAGCAGAATCCTGAACTTATTGTCCACCTACGCGAACAATACAATCATGGAAAAGGCTGAAATCGAAGGGCTGTGGACCCATATCCACTGGCTGTCAGTGCTGGAAGAGCACGGCACCTACACCGCCGCCGCCGCACGTTTGGGCGTGAGCAAGTCGGCCGTGAGCCAGCGCATTTCCGACCTGGAAAAGGCCACTGGTACAAGCCTCGTCACTCGAACGACGCGCAGCGTGCGCCTGACGGACGCCGGGTTGTCGCTGACCCGCGAAGTGCGCAGCGCCTACGAGCAGATCGCCCGCAGCTTCTCCTCGGTACGCGACTCGGTGGGGGAGATTCGCGGGCTGGTGCGGCTGACAGCGCCGGTGGCATTCGCCCGTCAGCAGTTGGTGCCGCACCTGTCGGAGTTTTTACAGCTGTACCCGCAGGTGCGCATCCAGCTGGATGTGTCGGATGCCTTGAGTTCGCTGGCGGCCGAGGGCTACGACCTTGCGGTGCGCCACGGTTTCCAGGTGCCGGAAACCCACGTGGCGTGGAAGTTGTGCGATACCGGTTCCGTTCTGGTTGCCACCCAGGACTACCTGCAACGCCACGGTGAACCGCGTGAGCCTGGCGATTTGTCCACGCACAACTGCCTGTTCTACCCGCGCGGCACCGACCAGCCCGCCTGGACCTTCGAGCGCGGCAGCAAACACGTCGAACGCCTCACCGTGCCCATCTCCGGCAGTTTCGCCACCAACAACAGCGAGGCCCTGCGCGATTCCGCCCTCAACCACCTGGGCATCGCCCTGCTCCCGGATTTCAGCGCGCACGCCGCACTGGCCAGCGGCAAGTTGGTGCAGGTGCTCAAGGGCTGGACACTCAAGGGTGCGTTTGCCGATGAGATCTACTTGATCCGGCCGTATTCGCACCATGTGCCGAAGTCGGTGAGTGTGTTGGTGGGCTACCTGAAGGAAAAACTGTCGGGTGGATTTCGCTACGTGGGGTGAGGTTTATCGCTTGCCCGGCAGAACTAAAAGTCCATAATGGACAAATAAGTTCAATCACGGAGATTTCCATGCCCAGCACGCCTCAAGTGATAAACCAAACCCGGGCCCGCGAACTGCTCGCCCAAGTCGATGTCCCGCAGATCCTGCACAAGCTGTTCCGCGACCTGGCCGCTGGGCAGGCGGTGCAGCCGGCCCAGCAACTGGTGGAATTCCCCCACGGTGCCGGCGACTTTATCAACTACCTGGGCGTGCTGGCCGAAGACGGTGTTTACGGCGTAAAAACCTCGCCCTATATCGTGCGTGAACAAGGGCCACTGGTGACGGCCTGGACGCTGTTGATGTCGATGCACACCGGCCAGCCGCTGCTGTTGTGCGATGCTGCCGAGTTGACCACCGCACGCACGGCCGCGACGACGGCACTGGCGGTGGATGCATTGGCGCCTTTATCCGCGCGGCGTCTGGCGATTATTGGCAGTGGCAAAGTAGCGCAGGCCCATCTGCACTACGTGAAAAACCTCCGGGATTGGCAGAGCATCAGCCTGTTTTCACCTGGCCTGGCCAGTGCCGACAACACGGCCATCGCCCACCTCCAAAGCCTCGACCCACGATTGAGCATCGCGCCGAGCAGCGATGCGGCTGTCGACGCCGCCGACGTGATCCTGCTGTGCACCTCATCGGCCGGCCCGGTCATCGATCCCGCCCGCTTGAGCAAACCGGCGCTTATTACCTCCATCAGCACCAACGCCCCACGCGCCCATGAAGTGCCGCCGCAGTCGCTCAATGCCATGCAGGTCTTCTGCGACTATCGCCAGACCACCCCAGGCTCGGCCGGTGAAATGCTCATCGCCACGGAACACCACGGCTGGGACAAACGCCACATTGTCGGCGACCTGCCCGAATTGCTCAGCGAACACGTACAACGTCCGACCTACGACCGTCATGTATTCTTCCGCTCCATCGGCCTGGGCCTGGAAGATATCGCCCTGGCCAATGCCCTCTGGAGACAGCTATGAGCCACGCAGACTTCATCATCATCGGCGGCGGCATTGCTGGCGCGTCCACCGGTTTCTGGTTGTCGCAGCACGGCAAGGTGCTGGTGCTGGAACGCGAAAGCCACCCGGGTTATCACTCCACCGGGCGTTCGGCGGCGCTGTACACCGCCGCCTATGGCACCCCGCAGGTGCGCGCGCTGACGCTGGCCAGCCGTGAGTTTTTCGACAATCCCCCTGTCGGGTTTTGCGAGCACCCGTTGCTGACGCCAAGGGGCGAAATGACCGTGGACTTTATCGGTGACGCCGCCGAGTTGAACGCGCAATACCTGAGCGCCAAGGCCACCGTTGCGCAGGTTGAATTGCTCAGCGCCGACGAAGCCTGCGCCAAGCTGCCGATCCTGCGCCGCGAAAAAGTCCACGGCGCGCTGTACGACCCGACCGCCAGCGATATCGACACCGACGCGCTGCACCAGGGCTATCTGCGTGGCATCCGCCGCAACGGTGGCGAGGTGCTCACCGATCACGCCGTGCAGGGTTTAAGCCGGGATGCCGCAGGCGTTTGGCAGGTACAAGCTGGCGAAACGACCTACACCGCGCCCACCCTTATCAACGCCACCGGCGCCTGGGCCGACCACATCGGCGCAATGGCCGGCGCCGCACCCATCGGCCTGCAACCCAAGCGCCGCTCGGCGTTTATCTTCGCCGGCCCCGAAGGCGTGGACAGCCATCATTGGCCGATGCTGGTGGCGCTGGACGAATCCTTCTACATGAAGCCCGACGCGGGCATGTTCCTCGGCTCGCCGGCCAACGCCGACCAGGTCGAACCGCAGGATATCCAACCCGAAGAACTGGACATCGCCATGGGCATCTACCAGATCGAAGAAGCCACCACCCTGACCATCCGCCGCCCCACCCGCACCTGGGCCGGCCTGCGCAGTTTTGTCCCGGATGGTGATTTGCTGTCCGGCTACGACACCCGGGTGCCCGGCCTGTTCTGGGTCGCGGCGCAGGGCGGCTACGGCATCCAGACGTCACCGGCCATGGGCCAGGCCAGTGCGGCGCTGGTACGCGGCGCGCCCTTGCCGGAGGCACTGGCGCGGTTCGGCCTCGACGCTGGTATGCTCTCCCCCGCCCGCCTGGAGCCCCATTGATGAACAACGCTGAACAAGAACAGAACATGCAGAACTTCCGTGCGATGGCCGACGCCATCGCCACGCTGTTCTTCCCCCACGCCGAAGCGGTGCTGCACGATTTGCGCTCGCAAAAGGTCGATTACATCGCCAACAACCTGTCGAAACGGGCGATTGGCGACGACTCGGCGCTGGAGGACATGCTCAGTGATGACGTCAGCGAGGTGAATATCGGCCCGTATGAAAAGCTCAACTGGGACGGCCAGAAGATTCGCAGCCTGAGCACCGTGCTGCACGACCACAAGGGTCGGCGCCTGGCGGTGTTGTGCATCAACCTGAATATTTCGCTGTTTGAAAACGCCAAGGCGGCGTTGGATTTGTTCCTCTCGCCGAGCAAATTGATCCCGCAGCCGGACTCGTTGTTTCGCGATGACTGGCAGGAGCGGATCAACACGTTTTTGCATGCGTGGATGCGGGAGCGGCAGTTGAGCTTGAACCTGCTGACGCGGGATCATAAACGCGAGCTGGTGTTGGCGTTGCATGCCGAGGGTGCGTTCAAGGGCAAGAGTGCTTCGAACTATGTGGCGAATGTGTTGGGGATGGGGCGGGCGACGGTCTATAAGCATCTCAAGGAACTCAAGGGCCTTTGAGTACACGGCTGTTTTGTGTGGGAGCTGGGTTGTGTGGGAGCTGGCTTGCCTGCGATAGCGGTGTGTCGGTGTACATATCCGTTATTTAGGTAACGGCCGCTTAGGGTTCCGCCCTTACGGCGGCTCACTTTTGAAGAGCGCAAAAGTAAGCAAAA
>NZ_JANLGL010000028.1:0-44556 GCF_024655625.1 Pseudomonas sp. 18.1.10 | reverse complement strand
GCAGGTGTCATTCACAGCATGTGCTGGCTGATCCACCGCATTCGCGAGCAAGCCCGCTCCCACAGTTTTAATTGCATTCCAAGTCAGACAGGTTGGAGTTTTTGCTGGAACACCGACACGCCATCCAAATCCCGCAACACCACCGTCAACTCCGCCGTCTGCCCATCAATCTGCACCTCACCAAAAAACTGGAAACCCGCAAACGGCGAAGTGTTCTGCGCCGGCGGCGCCTTCTCGAACACCACCTCAGGCCCAAACGTCTTATCCAGCGGATTCGGCCCGAAACTCCCCGCATTCAAAGGCCCCGCGACAAACTCCCAGAACGGCTCGAAATCCTGGAACGCCGCCCGATCCGGGTGGTAATGATGCGCCGCGCAGTAGTGCACATCGGCAGTCAGCCACACATGGTTGCGCACCTTCTGCGCCCGCAGAAACCCCAGCAGTTCGGCAATCTCCAACTCACGCCCCTGGGGCGCGCCCGGGTCATTGTTGGCAATCGCCTCCCAACGCGGCACGCCGGGGCTCACCTCGCCATCTGGCACGCCAAGGCCGATGGGCATATCGGCGGCAATCACTTTCCACTGCGCCTGCGAGCCCTTGAGCTCACGCTTGAGCCAGTCCAACTGCTCACGGCCGAGGAAGGCTTTTTCGCCGCCCAGGTTGTCATCGTTGGGCCCGCGATAACTGCGCATATCCAGCACAAACACATCCAGCAACGGACCGTAGCTGAGCTTGCGATAGATCCGCCCGCCACCGTCGGCGGCCTGGCGGCGCATCGGGGAATATTCCAGCCAGGCCTGGCGCGCACGGCCGACCAGGGTGTTGATGTCCTTGGTCTGGTAACGCTCATCGAGCTGCTTGCTCGGCGACCAGTTGTTGACCACTTCGTGATCGTCCCACTGCCAGATCTGCGGCACTTCGGCATTGAAGCGGCGCACGTTTTCATCCAACAGGTTGTAGCGGTAGTTGCCGCGATATTCATCGAGGGTTTGCGCGACTTTGCTCTTGGCTTCAGTGGTGATATTGCGCCACACGCGCCCGCCTTCGGTGACCAGTTGCGCGGGCACCGGGCCGTCGGCGTAGATGGTGTCGCCGCTGTGGATAAAGAAGTCCGGCAGGCGCAGGCGCATGGCTTCGTAGATGCGCATGCCGCCGATGTCCGGGTTGATGCCGAAGCCCTGGCCGACGGTGTCGCCGCTCCACACAAAACGGATGTCGCGGCGCAGTTGCGGCACGCTGCGCAGGTGGCCGAACCAGGGCTCGCTGGCGACGCCGGTCTGGGCGTCTTCGAAGTGCACACGGTAGAAAATCGCCTGGTCGGCGGGCAGGCCGGTGAGTTCGACGCGGGCGGTGAAGTCCGTGCGGTTGTCGGCCAGGGGTGAGATGAACTTGCGCGGGTTGCTGAACGTGCTGCGGGTGTCCCACTCCACCACCATGCGGGCGGGGCGGTCGCTGCGGCTCCAGATCATCGCGCGGTCGCCGAGCAAGTCGCCGGACTGCACGCCATCGGTGAGTTGCGGGCGGTCCTTGACCGAAGCAATCACCGCCGGCGCCAGACCCGGCAGCAACAGCCCGGCGCCGACGGCTTGCATCACACGGCGACGGCCGAGATCGAAGTGGCTCATGCGAGGTGCCCTCTTGAGGATCAAAAGGACAACTTAACCACGGACAGATGACACTAATCTTGCGACCAATGAAGATCAAACTGTGGGAGCTGGCTTGCCTGCTCCCACAGTTTTTGACTGCATTCCAAGTCAAGCCTTGGCGGGGGCAACCGACAGTTCGACCACTTCCGGGCGCTTTATCACTGCGTACACCAACCCTGTCAGCACGCTACCGGCGACAATCGCCAGCAAATACAGCAACGCATGGTTCATCGCATTCGGAATGACCAGCACCGCCAGGCCACCGTGGGGCGCCGCCAGTTTGCAACCGAAGTACATCGACAAGGCACCGGCCAACGCGCCGCCGGCGATGCTGGACGGGATCACGCGCAGCGGGTCCTTGGCGGCAAAGGGAATCGCACCTTCGGAGATAAACACCATCCCCAGAATGATCGCGGCCTTGCCCGCCTCGCGCTCCGTCTGCGCAAACTTGCGCCGTGCGAGGAAGGTGGCGATGCCCATGCCAATCGGTGGCACCATGCCGGCCGCCATGGTCGCCGCAATCGGGCCACCGCTGTGCGCCGCCAACATGCCGACGGAGAACGCATACGCCGCCTTGTTGATCGGCCCACCCAGATCGACGCACATCATGCCGCCCAACAGGATGCCCAACAGCACCGCGTTGGTCGTGCCCATGGAATTGAGGTATTCCGTCAGGCCCGCCAGCATGCGCGCCACCGGAGGCCCGATCAGGTAGATCATCGCCAGCCCAGTGACCAGGCTCGCCAGCAACGGGATAATCAGGATCGGTTTCAGCGCATCCAGGCTTTGCGGCAAGGGGATCGCACGGGTTATCAGCTTGACGCAGTAGCCCGCCAGGAACCCGGCGAACAGCCCGCCGATAAAGCCCGCGCCCAACGTCGTCGCCAGCAGCCCGCCGATCATGCCGGGGGCCAGGGCCGGACGGTCGGCGATCGAGTAGGCGACGTAGCCTGCCAGCAACGGCACCATCAAGGTGAACGCATGATCGCCCACGGTTTTCAACGCGGCCGCGAGGGTGCCTTTCTCTTCAAACGCAGTGATGCCGAACATAAACGACAACGCAATCAACAACCCGCCCGCCACCACCATCGGCAGCATGAACGACACACCCGTGAGCAGGTGTTTGTACACGCCGGTCTTTTCCGCCTTGGCCACCGCCGCGCTGCCGGTGCTTTCCACCGCGCCTTCGGCCAGGGCCTTGTTGAGGGTCGCCTCGGCTTGCTTGAGGGCAATGCCGGTGCCGCAACGGTAGATCTTCTTGCCGGCGAAACGCTCGGTGGCGACTTCGATATCCGCCGCCAGCAACACCACGTCGGCATCGGCGATGGCTTGCGGGCTCAGCGGCGTACGCGCGCCGACCGAGCCCTGGGTCTCGACCTGCAAGTCGTAGCCCAGGCGCTTGGCGGTCTGCTGCAAGGCTTCGGCGGCCATGAAGGTGTGGGCCACGCCAGTTGGGCAAGCCGTGACGGCCACGATACGCGGCGCGCTCTTGGCAGCGCCTTCAGGGGCGACATACACCGCTGCCTCTTCGGCGCCACGACGCAACACCGCTTCGACATCTGCCAGCGCCTGCGCTGGCGTGCTCTGGAACACGCGCTTGCCGACAAACCGCTGCATGTCCACCGGCGTGCTGCTGACCAGCAACACCCACTCGGCGTCGTCGATGATCCCTTGGGACAACTGGCGTTCCGGGCGCTGCACGTCGACCACTTCGACGCTGGTGCTCCAGCCCTGGCGTTGCGCGGCGGCGTCCAGCAAGCGGGCGCACAGCACACTGGTGACCATGCCGTTCGGGCAGGCAGTAACAATGGCTAACTTCATCACAAACCCTCTTATTGTTCGGTCAGCGTGCGTACATCGACGCCGCTTTCGAGGCGCGCCAACTGCGCGTCATCGCTGATGCCAAAACCGATCTGCGTCACCGCCATCGCGGCAATCGCCGTGGCGCGGCGCAGGGTCTGCTCGGGGGTATCGCCACTGAGCAAACCGTGGAGCATGCCGGCGAGCAGCGAGTCGCCCGCGCCCACCGTGCTGGCCACCGTGACCTCTGGCGGCGTGGCATGCAGCGCGGCGCCGGGGCGGTACCAGTTCACGCCGGCAGCGCCGTCGGACACCACCACATGTTCCACGCCCAATTGGTGCAATTGGCTGACGGCATCGCTGGCATTGCCCAGGGCCTCGGCCAGTTCCTCGGTGTTGGGTTTGACCAACCACGGGCCTGCCTGCAAACCGGCACGCAATGCTTCGCCGCTGGTGTCGAGGACGACTTTCAAACCGAGGTTTTTCAGGGTTTCCAACAAGCCCTGGAACCACTGCGGGCTGACACCGCGCGGCAAACTGCCGGCTACGACCACCGCATCGAATTCAGGGCCGATGATGTCGACCATCTTCAGCAGTTGCTTTTGCGCGTGCTCATCGACAAACGGCCCCGGCGCGTTGATGTCGGTGACCCGGCCGTCCTGTTCGGCGATCTTGATATTGCTGCGGGTTTCACCCGCCACGCGAATAAACGCGTCGCCAAAACCACGACGGGCGATCAGGGCGTTGAACGCCTGGGGGTTTTCCTCGCCGAGAAAACCGCCCACGCTCACCAGATGCCCCAGGTCGGCCAACACCTGCGCCACGTTAACGCCCTTGCCGGCGGCGTGGGTCAGCACGTTGTCACTGCGATTGACTTCGCCCGGTTCCAGGCGCGCCAGGCGCACCGTCAGGTCCAACGCCGGGTTCAGCGTCAGGGTCAGAATCCTTGCCATTTACACGGCCTCCACAAGGGCACGCACTTCGGCGGGCGAGCCCACCGCGAGTGCTTTTTGCGCCAGGCCCTGGGCCTCGCTCAGACTGAATTCACGCACCCGCGCCTTCACTTCGGGAATGCTGCGGGCCGACACGCTCAACTCATCCACACCCAGGCCGATCAGCACCGGCACGGCCAGCGGGTCCGCCGCCAGCTCGCCGCACACCCCGACCCATTTGCCATGGGCATGGGCCGCGCGCACGGTGATGTCGATCAGTTGCAACACTGCCGGGTGCAGGCCATCGGCCTGGGCGGACAAGGTCGGGTGGCCACGGTCGATGGCCAGGGTGTATTGGGTCAGGTCGTTGGTGCCGACGCTGAAGAAGTCCACTTCCTTGGCCAGCACCGGGGCGAGCAAGGCGGCGGATGGCACTTCGATCATGATCCCCAGTTGCAGGTCGGCCACCGGAATTTCCAGGCGCAGGCGCTCGGTCATGTCGCGGGCGGCGCGCCATTCATCGACGCTGCCGACCATGGGGAACATGATGCGCAGCGGGCGGTTGTCGGCCGAGCGCAGCAGCGCGCGCAATTGCGCTTCCATGATCTGCGGGCGCTGCAAGGTCAGGCGAATGCCGCGCACGCCGAGGAAGGGGTTTTCTTCCTGGGCAATCGGCCAATACGGCAACGGTTTGTCGCCGCCCACATCAAGGGTGCGCACCACCAGCGGACGCCCGCCGAGGCCATCGAGGACGCGGCGGTATTCGGCTTCCTGGGTGGCTTCGTCCGGCGCTTGCGGGTGGGCCATGAAAATCAGTTCGGTGCGCAGCAAACCAATGCCTTCGGCGCCCTGCTCCACCGCGCTGGCCACACCCGCGCTTTCGCCGATATTGGCGAACACTTCCACGGCGTGACCGTCACGGGTCAACGCCGGTTCATGACGCTGGGCCGAGGCGGCTTGCAGGCGTTGTTCGCGGGTGTCGCGCTCGACGGTGGCCCGTTGCAGGGTGGCAGCGTCGGCGTCCACATGCAGGCGGCCGCGCTGGCCGTCCAGCAGCAAGGGCGTGCCGGAGGCCAGCAGCAACACAGCGGGGCCGGCGCCCACCAGCGCCGGAATGCCGAGGGCACGGGCGACGATGGCGCTGTGGGCCGTCGCGCCGCCACGGGCGGTGAGGATGCCGGCGACGCGGGCCGGATCAAGGCGTGCCACGTCGGACGGGCCGACTTCGTCCATCACCAGGATGTACGGCTCGCTCGGCTCGCGGGCGCTTTCGACGCCGCACAGTTGCGCCAGCACACGGCGGCCAATGTCCCGCAGGTCGGCGGCGCGCTCGGCGAGCAAGGCGTCCTGCAACGATTCCTGCTGCTTGGCGGCGGCTTCGATCACGCTCATCCACGCGGCTTCGGCGCTTTCGCCTTGTTTGAGACGGGTGTCGACTTCGTCGCTGAGTTCCGGGTCGTCGAGCATTTCCTGGTGGGTGATGAAAATCTCGCGGATCGCCTTGGCCTGGCTGCGTTCGATCAGGCCCTGGATATCACGGCGCACATCGGCCAGGGCGGCTTGCAGGCGTTGGCGCTCGATGGCCGAGGACTCGCCGCGCAGCGGGTAGTCGAACACCTGTTGGATCTGGATATGTGCCGGGCCGATGGCGATGCCCGGCGCGGCGGCGATGGCCTGGAGCTGGCTGCCGCTGAGCGGCGCGCTGATTTGCGGTTCGATGTCGACCGTGGCCGGTTGCGCACTGACGGTGGGCAGCGGCTCAATCTCTTCACCGAGGCCTTCTTTTACGGCGGTCAACAGCGCTGGCAATGCATCGCCGGCAATCGTCGGTTCGGCGACAAATTCCAGCACCTGGCCCCGGCGGGCGCCGAGGCTCAGCAGTTTGCTCAAGCTCTTCACCGAGACCGCGCCCACCGGGCCATCGACGATGCGTACGCGCAAATCGCCGTCAAAACTTTTTGCCAATTGCGCGAGGATCTTCGCCGGCCGCGCGTGCAGGCCGTGGGCGTTGGCCAGGGTGATACGCGCGCTGGGCCAGTCGGGCGGCAGTTCGCCGCCGAGCACTTCGAGCACCGCGCGGCTGCTGGTGGCGCGGCCCAGTTCCTGGCCACGGCCTTCGATCAGCAAGGCGCACAGGCGCTCCAGCAAGGTTTGGTGGGCTTCGCCAAGGCTGGCCAGGCAGAACAGGCCGTTGAGCGGCTGGCCGAGGTAGCGCATGGGTTTGTCCGGGGTGACAAACGCCAGGCCCGGGCGCTTGACCGTTTGCTCGCTGTGCAGCCACCACAGGCCATCGCCCAGGGGCAGCGCATCGACCTGCTGCAACACGGCGGCGAAACCGTTGCTCACACAGTCGGCCTGGCGCAACAGACGCGCGCCGCGCCACACCAGCTCTTCAAAATCATCGGCCGACACGCCCAGGCTAATCATCTGTGCGTCCAGCGCCAGTTCCTGGGGCGCGCCTTGCAGCAGTTTGAGCAAGGCTTCGGCACTGCCGGCGCGGCGCAGTGCCTGGCCGAGGTCGGTCTCACCGAGGGCGCGGGTCAGCAGCTGCAGCAGGCGCAGGTGTTCATCGGATTTGGCGGCAATGCCAATTGCCAGGTAGACGATCTGGCCGTCGCCCCAGTCCACCCCTTCAGGGAACTGCAGCAGGCGCACGCCGGTGGCAAACACCTGGTCGCGGGTTTCGGGGGTGCCGTGGGGGATCGCAATACCTTGGCCGAGAAAGGTCGAGCCTTGGGCTTCACGGGCTTGCAAACCGCTGAGGTAACCCTCGGCGACCAGGCCGTCGGCCACCAGTTTTTCAGCGAGCAGGTGCAAGGCAGCAGACTTATCCACAGCCACCTGGCCCATGGAAATCTGCTCGTGGGTGAGCTCAAGCATGCCGTTCTCCTAGTTAGTGCGATGGGCGCACTAGGTATTGTTTTGAATAAACAGTGTAATGGCGTCTCGTAATAGCTGACTGAGTAGTCAATTGGCAGTGGTCACTCAGTAGCGAAGATCGTAAAAATACGCCTGCTGAAACGTTTAATCTAGAATTTATGGCAGATTACGCGTTAATTGAGCATCCTTGAAGGACCACTCGGCACTTGAGCCTGGACATTGGTTGTATGCAGTAATCGGTTACGATTGGACAAAATGTCGGGGCAAGCTCCAAAAAACAAGGAAATCCCGGTTTGAAACTCAGTGATATTGCACGCCTGGCCGGTGTGTCCGTGACCACCGCCAGCTACGTCATCAATGGCAAGGCCGAACAACAACGGATCAGCAACGCCACCGTCGAACGGGTGCGTGCCGTGGTTGAAGCCCATGGCTTCACACCCAACCCTCAGGCCGCCGGGCTGCGCAGCCGGCACACGCGCACCTTGGGTTTTATCCTGCCCGACCTGGAAAACCCCAGTTACGCACGTATCGCCAAGCTGTTGGAACAAGGCGCCCGGGCACGCGGCTATCAGTTGCTGATCGCCAGCTCCGACGATGACGCCACCAGCGAGCGCCAGTTGCTGCAACTGTTTCGTGCGCGGCGCTGTGATGCGCTGTTTGTCGCCAGTTGCCTGCCGGCCAGCGACGACAGCTACCGCGAACTGCAAGCCAAGGGCCTGCCGATCATTGCCATCGACCGGGTAATGGAAACCGCGCAGTTCTGCTCGGTGGTCAGCGACGACCGCCAGGCCTGCCAGCAACTGACCAGCAGCCTGCTGCAACCGCTGCCCAAGCAGATCGTGCTGATCGGCGCACGGCCGGAGCTGAGCATCAGCCAGGAGCGCGCGACGGGTTTCCGTGAAGCGCTGCAGGGGTTCAGTGGTGAGGTGATCGTCGAACAGGGCGAGTCGTTCAGCCGTGACTGTGGCCGACAGTTGATGGAGCAACTGCTGCAACGCCTGGGGCATTTGCCTGACGCGCTGGTGACCACGTCCTACGTGCTGCTGCAAGGCGTGTTTGATGCGCTGCATGACTTCCCGCTGAAGTCGCGCGCCCTGCGCCTGGGCACGTTTGGTGACACCCAGTTGCTGGATTTCCTGCCGCTGCCGGTCAACGCCATGGCCCAGCAACATCAGTTGATCGCCGACACCGCGCTGAAGCTGGCCCTGGCGGCCATCGAAGAACAGCACTACCAGCCCGGCGTGCACGCCATCGGCCGGACCTTCAAGCAGCGTATCCGCGAGGCCTGAACGTGGAGCTGATCGACACCCACACCCACCTGGACTTCGCGGACTTCGACAGCGACCGCCGCGAAGTCCTCGCCCACAGCCGCGCACTCGGCGTGCGGCGCATGGTGGTGCTGGGGGTGTATCAGCAGAACTGGCAACGCTTGTGGGATTTGGTGCAGGCGGATGAAGGTTTGTTCGCAGCCTTCGGCCTGCACCCGGTGTATCTCGATGACCATCGCCCCGCCGACCTGGTGGAACTGGGGGATTGGCTGACCCGCCTGCACGGCCATCGGCAACTGTGTGCCGTGGGTGAAATCGGCCTGGATTACTTTCTCGAACACCTGGACCGCGAGCGCCAGCAAAGCCTGTTTGACGCCCAGCTGAAACTGGCGGTGGACTTCCAACTGCCCGCGCTGCTGCACGTACGCCGCAGCCACGCGGCCGTGATCGCCACCCTCAAGCGCATCCGCCTGCCACGGGGCGGCATCATCCATGCCTTCGCCGGCAGCAGGGAAGAAGCGCGCGAGTACATCAAGCTGGGTTTCAAGCTCGGCCTGGGCGGCGCAGCCACCTGGCCCCAGGCGTTGCGCATGCACAAGGTGCTGGCGCAGTTGCCGCTGGACAGCGTGGTGCTGGAGACCGACTCGCCGGACATGGCGCCGGCCATGTACCCCGGCCAGCGCAACAGCCCGCAGCACCTGCCGGACATTTGCCGCGCCCTGGCCGCGCGCATGGGCATCGAACCGTTATTGCTCGCGCAGGCGAGTACACGCAATGCGTGCGAGTTGTTCGATTGGTAGCCGGCTGACGCTGTGCAGGTTGAGGGTCATGCGTTGCCGGTAGCGGGCATAACGCAATACCAGGAAATGAATCAGCACCGTCACCAGCGAGATATTGAACTGCCCGATCACGCTTATCAGCCCCACCCACTCGGCCACCAGCGCCACCAGCAAAGCCGCGCAGGTCAGGATTATCATGCTCGGGCGCACCAACGCCCACTGGTTCAAGGCGCGAAACTGACACAGCTGTTTATGGCTGCCGAGCTTGAGACACGCCTGGCAATACGTGCATTCAAAAGGTTCGTCGATGGCGATGGCATTCAACTGCCAGGGCTTGAGTTCAAACGTCATATCGCATTGGGCGCAATGCCCCCGAATGCCGATTACTGCGGTCATCGCCGAGTCCCCTGGAGACCGTGATTAGGTGAAACAAATTCTCACCTATTCCGTTGGCAATAAAAGATCCGCAGCAAAATCAGGACAAACGCCACGCCATTGAACGCTTAATCCTACCCTCTCCTCCTACACCCGAAAGGCGCCGATCAGTTGCTTCAACTCAATCACCTGCAGCGACAGCTGCCGGCTGGCCGCCTCGGTCTGATGGGCGCCCTGGGCCGCATGCTCACCGGCACGATTGATTTCGACGATGTTCTGGTCGATATCGTGGGCGACCGCCGTTTGCTGCTCCACGGCGGCGGCAATCTGCTGGTTCTGATCGACGATCATGCCTACGGCACCGAGGATGTTTTCCAGGGCCTGCTGGACTTTTTCCGACTGCCCCACCGTGCCATTCGCCATTTCATGGCTGCTGCCCATGGCCTTCACCGCCGCCGCCACACCGTTGTGCAAGCGGCTAATCATCTGCTCGATTTCTTCGGTGGAATGTTGCGTGCGCCGGGCCAGGGTGCGCACCTCGTCGGCCACCACTGCAAAGCCCCGCCCCTGCTCACCGGCGCGTGCGGCCTCGATGGCGGCATTCAGCGCCAATAGATTGGTTTGCTCGGCAATGCTTTTGATCACTTCCAACACGCTGCTGATGGACTGGCTGTCGGTGGCCAATTGGTTGATGACCCGCACCGACTGGTCGATCTCCGAGGCGAGCCGCGCGATGCTGCCCTGCTGGGATTGCACCAGGCTGCGCCCGCTGACGGTTTCATCGTTGACGCTGTGGGCGCTGCTGACCGCCGCCGCCGCGCTGCGCGCCACTTCCTGGGCGGTGGACGACATCTGGTTCATCGCCGTCGCCACCTGTTCGATCTGGCTGCGCTGGCCGGACACCGCGTGATTGCTCCGGGCCGATACCGTTTCCACCTGGCCGGCCTGGAGTTCGACCTGGCTGACGGTGTGGCCGACGCGTTCGATCAGGTCATGGATTTTCGCCACGGTGCCGTTGAACACCTGGCCCAACTCGCCCAGCTCATCGCGGCTATGGGCAACGAAGGTGACCGTCATATCGCCCGCCGCAACCTTGTCCATCATCGCGCCCAGGCGGCGCAGGGTGGTGCGTGTCGAGGCGTAGAAGCCTGCGTACAGATAGAAGATCAGCAAAAACACCGCCGAGAGGGCGCAGACCAGCCCGACCATGTGCGTGCGGTTTTGCGCCAGCCGCAGCTCCAACTGCTGCCCGAGGAAGGTCAGGGTCGCCTCGTCGAGTTGGTAGGTCTGGGCCATCAGTTGGCTGACGTGGTCGTAGAAGCCTTGCCAAGGCGCGTCGAGGGTTTCGGCCATGACCACCTGTTCTTCAAACAGCTCGCTGCCTTGCTTGAGGCTCGCATTGCTCGCCTTGGCCAGGCCATCGAGCGCGGCGTGGGCGGGCTTGCTCGCGCCCAGGGCATCCTGCAGTTTCAGGGCGTATTCGCCGTGGAGTTTTTCCAGCTGCTGGAGGAGTTCGTCAAAGCGCGTGCTGGAGGATGAGTTGAGAAAACCCTGGCCCAGGGAATACGCGCCCATCGCCCGGCCTTCGCCGAGGGTCTGGGTGACTTGCGGGGTGATGCTGGTAATCAGCTCGGTGAGTTGGCGCAAATCGCCCTGAGGGTCACGGCTCAGGCCGGATTGGCTGGCAATCACCTGGCTGAGCATGTGCGCCTTGTTGAGCAACTTGCCGATCAGCGCACTTTTGCTCAACAGCGAGGTTTCTTGTTGCTGGGCCTTGAAGGCGGCGATCAACTCATCGCGCTTGGCGTCAAAAGCAGCGATTTGCTCGGGGTCGGTGGCCATCGCAGTGAGGCTTTGCAGGCGGCTCAGCACACTCTGTTCCAAGGCGCTGATCTTGCCCTCCAGGTCACCGGCCTTGCCGGATTGGCCAAGGGTCGCGTTGATCTGCACCTGGTTGTTCAGGGTTTCGAGGTCGCGGCGCAGGGCCAGGCTGCTGCCGAGTAAATCCAGGCTTTGCAATTCGATGCGCGTGCCCTGGAATTCGCGCCAGGAATCGCGCACGAGGTAATAGTTGGTGGCCAGCATCGGCAGCAGGAATAACACGCTGATCAGGCTGAATTTCATGCCGAAGCTCAAGCGATTCATCAGCGCGACGGCGGGATAGAGCAAGCTCTTCACAGGTGAACTCCCTTTCTTTTATTTTTATTGAGGCGCAGGGCAGCGGCAGAACGCCACCACCTATATAGCTCAATTTGAAAGGGAGTTTTGTAACGTAAGGTTAACGACCGCCGGGACTCCACAAAACCAATGTGGGAGCGGGCTTGCTCGCGAAAGCGGTCTAACGGTTAAACCGCTCCACCAGCGAATACTGGGTATTGGCGGTATGCGTCAGCTCTTCACTCAACTGCGCCGAATTCAACGCCTGTTCCGACGTCTGGTCCGCCAACAGCGCAATCGTGCTGATATTGCGGCTGATCTCTTCAGCCACCGAGCTTTGCTCTTCGGTCGCCGCGGCGATCTGCGTGGTCATGTCGGTGATATGCGCCACCGCTTCACTGATCCCCACCAACGCCTGGTCCGCCTCCATCACCCGCGCGACACCTTCTTCGGCCTGGCGATGCCCGGCGTCCATGGTCTGTACGGCAGCGGCAGCGGTTTGCTGCAGCTTGGCGATCAGGGCGTGGATCTGCCCGGTGGACTCAGCCGTCCGTTGGGCCAGTTGGCGCACTTCGTCGGCCACCACGGCAAAACCACGGCCCATCTCACCGGCACGCGCCGCTTCGATGGCGGCGTTGAGCGCCAGCAGGTTGGTCTGGTCGGCGATGCCTTTGATCACATCGACCACGCCGCCGATTTCATCGCTGTCCTTGGCCAATTGGGTAACGGTCACACCCGTCTCGCCAACGGCCGCCGACAGGCGCTGAATCGCCTCGCGGGTTTCCCCGGCGATATCGCGGCCGCGGCCGGTCAGGCGGTTGGCTTCCTGGGTCGCATCGGCCGTGCGCTGTACATGGCTGGCGACTTCTTGGGTGGTCGCGGCCATCTGGTTGACGGCGGTGGCCACCTGTTCGGTTTCCACGCGCTGGCGTTCCAGGCCGCTGGAGCTGTTGTGCGCCAGGGTGTTGGACTGCGCCGCCTGGTCGTTGAGGTGCTCGGCGGTGTCCTGCAAGCGCGTCAGGCAGGTCTTCAGACGCGCCTCCTGGCTGAGGATCGACATCTCCAGGCGCGCCTGGGCGCCACGGCTGTCGGTGTACATCTGCGCAATCAACGGGTCGGAGGTGGTCTGCTCGGCCAGGCGCAGCAAACGCTTGAGGCCGCGCTGTTGCCAGCTCAGGCCCAGCAGGCCCAGTGGCACCGACAACCCCGCCGCCAGGGCGAAGCCCCAGTGGGAGTTGAGCGACGCGCCGATCATAAAGCTCAACTGGCTCACCAGGATAAACGGCAGCCAGTCTTGCAACACCGGCAGCCACTTGTCTTTCTGCGGGATCGCCGACTTGCCCTGGTTGATGCGTTGGTAGAGCGCTTCGGCACGGCGGATCTGCTCGGCGGTGGGCTTGATGCGCACCGATTCGTAGCCGACCACCTGGTTGCCCTCGAAGACCGGCGTCACATAGGCGTTAACCCAGTAGTGGTCACCGGTCTTGCAGCGATTCTTGACAATGCCCATCCATGGCAAGCCTTGTTTGAGCGTGGTCCACATATGCGCAAACACCGCTCCCGGAACATCCGGGTGACGCACCAGGTTATGGGGCGCGCGCAGCAGTTCTTCGCGGGTGAACCCACTGATTTCGACAAACGCGTCGTTGCAGTAAGTGATTACACCCTTGGCATCCGTGGTGGAGATCAACCGTTGCTGAGCGGGGAAGGTACGTTCGCGCTGGGTAACGGGTTGGTTATTACGCATGATTGTTCAATCCGCAAGGCTTTCAGGGGTTATCGGCACGGGCAGGGGTTTATTTAACTTATTTTTGCAACAATCAACCGGCCAGCATCGGGTACGTAAACAAGCCGAAGTGAAGCAGATTCAAGCCAAAGTGCGTGGCAACCGCCGCGCCCAAGCCGCCGAAGCGATACGCCAGGCCATAACCGACCCCGGCGATGCTCGCCAGCAGCACCCACTGCCAACCCGCGCCCAGGTGCACCAGGCCGAAGAGCAGCGAGGCCAGCAGCAGCGCGAGATTGTCACCGTAGGGCAGCTGTTTGAACCGCTGGCTCAGCCCACCCTGGACGTAGCCACGGAACAGGGCTTCTTCCACCAGGGTGACCAGCAGCAGATTGTTCAACACCCACAGCCACGCTTGTTCCGGCCATTTAGGTGCCCAACTGATGATGCCCAGCAACGCGGCACCACCCAGCGCGGCCACGGCGGTCAAGGTCAAGGCCAGCGCGGTGACGCAGATCGACAGGCGCAACGAACGGCGCGCCACGATCCACGGGCAGGCCAGCAGCAGCCAGAAGCCGATCAGCGGTTTGTCCTGATTGAGGTACATCGAGAAGGGCACCGCGTCGGCGGTGAACCGTTGCGGGGCAATCCCGCGTCCATTGTAGAAACCCGGTAGCCAGTGCATCGCCAGGCCCAGGGCCAGCACGATAAACAAGCCGTGGCCCAGGTAGCGCGCCCAGGGGGTGTGCTGCTGGCGCACGGCATACCCGGCCAGCAACAACAGGGCCACCGAGATGCCGGCGAGTAGGCCCAATTGCCCATAGATCAGGGCCAGTACGTAGCCAATTGAAAGAAGCGCCAGGTACAGCCAGGGCAGTGCGAGCATGGGGAATCCTTGGAAAAATCTGGGCGGCATTATAGCGAGCGTCCTACAGGCAACACATGAAAACTCCTCCACGCAGCGGACACTTATGCCTCAGAGAGCT
The DNA here is from genome assembly GCF_024655625.1 of Pseudomonas sp. 18.1.10. Taxonomy (NCBI): domain Bacteria; kingdom Pseudomonadati; phylum Pseudomonadota; class Gammaproteobacteria; order Pseudomonadales; family Pseudomonadaceae; genus Pseudomonas; species Pseudomonas sp. 18.1.10. Next base: position 30,007 of record NZ_JANLGL010000028.1, on the reverse strand, counting down.
CGTTAGGGTTGCTGTCGCGGCATGGAGTACTCGAAATCACCCGGTTGGATAAATTAAGGCTCCGTTCGGACGTCCTATAACGGCTCGCTCGGGTTTATTCCTTTTTTTGATAGATGTGCACTGTCTGAAGGAGTGGCTGTTCTAGCGCGTTTCAACAGAGGGTGTGCTTGGTCGCTATCGAGGGGGTTGTTAAAATATTTAAATATATATAATGAACTTTTGGTGGAGTTGGATGTATTCACCCTTATATCAAAAAAGGGATCTCGCAGATTCGACTTTCCGTTTGGTGTGGCAGTGATCGTTGTACTTGCTGGCGGTCTTTGGGGTTTGTGTGATGCGGTCTGTTTTCCTTATCGGTTTGGTTATGATGGATCGCCTTCCGAAATATCGAGTTGCCCTGTGGTGTCAGTGGTGTGTTCAGGTCGTGCTGGTCAAACTCCAAGTTTTAAGTGATGCAGATGTCCCTCGTAACGGCTTCAGTGCGAGGACATTCGTTTGCCTCTGGATGCTTGGGGGGTATCAATGGAACAGGCGGTCTTGTTTCAGTGTTTCACATGGTTCCATGACGAATGTTGAGGGGGTGAGCGCTGTGTAAGGGGGTGAGAGGGGGATTGGGTGTGGCCATTTAATATTAGCTCTTGCCGGTTTGTGTTGTTGTTCAAGCGCTGGCTCTGTGTTGCATAGCTCTGCTAGCGAGTGTCGGTAAGTGGCGCGTGCGGGTCCCCGGGAAGGTGGGTGGATCCTGGCAACCCTATAACGCTGGATTGTGTCAGCAGAAGATAGCTGTATACTTCTCCATTTCGTGCAATTTGCGTCCGTATTTCCTACGGAATTTTCCGCCATGAAGGGAGTTTCGTGTCTATTCTTGCTCCGCGTGTTGCCTCTCTTCTTCATTCACACGATTTTTGCAAAGCAAAAGTCGCGGTGTTGATGTGCACGTACAACGGCGAATCCTTTCTGGCCGAGCAGCTTGATTCCTTTGAGCGACAAACTCATGGTAACTGGGTTGTGGTTGTTTCAGATGACGACTCCCAAGACGGAACCTTGGCGCTTCTGGATGACTATCGAAACAATAGCTGGGGTGTAGAGCGTCTTAGAGTGGTGCGCGGCCCCAAAAGGGGCTTCGCCGCCAATTTTCTATCGTTGACTGCTCGTGATGACATCGACGCCGATTTTTTTGCGTGGTCAGATCAGGACGATATCTGGAATGAAGACAAAATCGAGGCGGCGCTCGCGTGGCTGCAAACCATTCCTCAGCATATTCCGGCCCTCTATTGCGGTCGTACTCAACTGATTAGTGAATCAGGAGCGCTGCTAGGGGGTTCCCCCCGGTTCTGTTTGCCGCCAAGTTTCGCCAATGCACTGGTTCAAAGTATCGCGGGTGGCAATACGATGGTTTTCAACCGGGCAACCCGCGATCTTATCCGGGAGGCCGGTGCTGATATCAATGTTCCAGCTCACGACTGGTGGGCCTATCAGTTGGTCTCGGGTGTAGGAGGGATCATCAACTATGACCTTGAGCCCAAAGTGCGCTATCGGCAACACAGTGAAAACTTGATAGGTAGCAATTCTGGCTGGTCTGCCCGGTTGGTACGTCTGCGAATGGTTTTCCAGGGGCGATTTTATGAGTGGAATGAGCAGAATATTAATGCGCTCGAATCCATGCAGCATCGTCTTGGTGAAGAGCAGCGTACTATGCTTGCCCGCTTCAAGGACGCAAGAAATCAAACACTATTTCGACGGGTACTCGGAATGCGGTTGGCCGGTCTGTACCGACAGACCCTGTTCGGCAACCTTGGTTTAATCCTCGCAACACTACTGAAAAAGATCTGAATAAATGACTATCTTGGTAACCGGCGGTGCTGGCTTTATCGGTGCGAATTTTGTATTGGATTGGTTGGCTCAGACGCAAGAGCCGGTCATTAACCTCGACAAGCTGACGTACGCAGGCAATCTGGAGAACCTCAGTTCCCTTGACGGTGATAAACGCCATCTGTTCGTACAGGGCGATATCGCCGATACGCAGTTAGTCGAACGTTTGCTCGCTGAGCACGCACCCCGGGCCATTCTGAACTTTGCTGCCGAGTCGCATGTTGACCGCTCCATCCACGGCCCCGAAGATTTTATCGAGACCAATGTTGTTGGCACATTCCGCTTACTGGAAGCGGTGCGCGCCTATTGGAAAAACTTGCCGGTGGATGCTCAGCAGGCTTTTCGTTTCCTGCATGTTTCGACAGACGAAGTGTATGGCTCTTTGTCCAAGAACGATCCTGCCTTTACTGAAGCCCACCAGTACGAGCCCAATAGTCCCTATTCAGCGAGCAAGGCAGCCAGCGACCATCTGGTGCGTGCTTACCACCACACTTATGATTTGCCAGTACTGACCACCAATTGCTCCAACAACTATGGTCCCTACCACTTTCCGGAAAAGTTGATTCCGTTAATGATTGTCAATGCATTAGCGGGCAAGGCGCTGCCTGTGTACGGCGACGGTCAGCAGATTCGTGACTGGCTGTACGTGAAAGACCATTGCAGTGCCATTCGCCGTGTATTGGAAGCCGGTACCGTCGGTCAGGTCTATAATGTCGGGGGATGGAACGAAAAGCCAAATCTGGACATTGTTCGTACCATCTGCACCTTGCTTGATGAGCAGCGTCCTCGCCCGGATGGCAAGCCATACAGCGAACAGATTGCTTACGTCACCGACCGCCCTGGGCATGACCGTCGCTACGCCATTGACGCGCGAAAGCTGGAGAGCGAGTTGGGCTGGAAACCGGCGGAAACCTTCGAGACGGGTATTCGCAAGACGGTAGAGTGGTACCTGAACAATCAGCAGTGGGTCAGCAATATCCAGTCGGGCTCTTACCGCGAATGGGTGGAGAAAAACTATTCAGGGCGTTCGGTATGAAGATCCTTCTGCTTGGCAAGAATGGCCAAGTAGGATGGGAGTTACAGCGTAGTCTGGCCCCGTTGGGCCAAGTACTTGCGTTGGATTCCAAGAGCCTGGACTACTGCGGTGACCTCAGCGACTTGCAAGGGCTTGCTGCGACTGTGCGGCGGTTTGCTCCTGACGTCATTGTCAACGCTGCTGCATACACCGCCGTGGACAAGGCCGAAAGCGAGCCGGACCAGGCGCTGCGCGTCAACGCAGAAGCGCCGGCGGTATTGGCCGCAGAGGCCCTGAAGCTGAATGCCTTGCTGGTGCATTACTCAACGGACTACGTTTTCGCCGGCGATGGTGAGACACCTTGGCAGGAAAGCGATCCAGTCGGCCCTCTGAGTGTCTATGGCTCGACCAAGCTCGCAGGTGAACGAGCGATTCAGTCATCTGGCTGTTCGCACCTGATCTTCCGTACTAGCTGGGTGTATGCCGCGCGCGGCAATAATTTCGCCAAGACCATGCTGCGCCTTGCTCGCGAGCGCGACAGTCTGAATGTGATTGACGATCAGTTCGGTACGCCGACTGGCGCCGATCTGCTCGCGGATGTCACCGCCCACGCCATACGTGCGACTCGCCAGCAACCGCACCTGAGCGGGGTCTACCACCTCGCGCCGGCCGGTGAGACCACGTGGTATCGCTATGCGCGATTCGTGCTTGAGCAAGCGCACGCTGCGGGGGTACAGCTTCAAGTGAGTCCGGCTTCAGTCGGCGCCATAGCGACGGCGGCCTATCCCACGCCGGCCAAGCGCCCGGCCAATTCAAGGCTTAATACTCAAAAACTGCAAAGCGCCTTCTCATTGCACTTGCCGGAGTGGCAAGACGGTGTGGCACGGATGCTTATTGAAACACTAGAGAAATGAACATGCTTAAACGTAAAGGAATCATTCTGGCCGGTGGCTCGGGCACGCGCCTGCACCCGGCGACTTTGGCTATTTCCAAGCAGTTGCTGCCGGTCTACGACAAGCCGATGATCTATTACCCGCTGACCACACTGATGTTGGCAGGCATCCGCGATATCCTGATTATCTCCACCCCCCAGGACACGCCACGTTTTGAGCAATTGCTAGGCGACGGCGGCAATTGGGGCTTGAATATTTCCTATGCGGTGCAGGCTTCCCCGGACGGCCTGGCGCAGGCGTTCATCATTGGTGAAGACTTTATCGGTAATGATCTGTCGGCACTGGTACTGGGCGACAATATCTACCACGGTCACCACTTCAATGAGCTGTTGAAAAACGCGATGGCTCGGGAAGAGGGCGCCAGCGTCTTCGCTTACCACGTCAATGATCCTGAGCGGTATGGGGTTGTAGAGTTTGATGGTCAAGGCCGGGCGATGAGCCTGGAGGAGAAACCGCTCCAGCCAAAATCAAGCTATGCGGTAACCGGTCTGTACTTCTATGACCAGGAAGTGGTTGATATTGCTAAAAGCATCCAACCGTCACCTCGAGGTGAGCTGGAAATTACCGATCTGAACCGTATCTATATGGAGCGCGGCAAACTATCGGTAGAAATCATGGGCCGAGGGTATGCCTGGCTGGATACGGGCACCCACGATTCTCTCCTTGAAGCGAGCCATTTCATTGCCACACTTGAGCGTCGCCAAGGGCTTAAAGTGGCCTGCCCGGAAGAGATTGCATTCCGGCAAAAATGGATTGATGCGCAGCAGCTGGAGAAACTCGCTGCTCCGCTGTCCAAAAACGGTTACGGCCAGTACCTGAAGCGCTTACTGCACGAGAAGATCTTTTGAAGGGCGTGACCGCAATGCGTCGCCCAAGGCTGCTGCCCTAAGATCTTTTTTGCCCAGCAGCGCCGACCCCTCGGCGCTGGCTACATTTTGGAGATATTGTAAAGATGAGAGCTACCTCACTCGCCCTCCCGGACGTTCTTCTATTTGAGCCAAAAGTGTTTGGGGACGAGCGTGGTTTTTTCTACGAAAGCTTCAATCAGAAAGTTTTTGAAGAGGCTGTCGGAAAACCAGTTCATTTTGTCCAGGACAATCACTCACGCTCCGCCCAAGGCGTGCTTCGTGGGCTGCACTATCAAGTCAAGCAGGCCCAGGGAAAGCTCGTACGCGTTACCCACGGTGAAGTATTTGACGTCGCGGTAGATTTACGCAGAAGTTCGGCGAATTTCGGCAAGTGGGTGGGCGTCCATCTCAGCGCGAGCAACAGAGCCCAGCTCTGGGTGCCAGAAGGCTTCGCGCATGGTTTCGTCGTGCTCTCGGAGAGTGCTGAATTTCTTTATAAAACCACGGATTATTGGGCGCCTGAGCACGAGCGAAGTGTTGCCTGGGACGACCCCGATCTGGCGATTGACTGGCCGATCAGCGAGGCGCCGACACTGTCCGCTAAAGATGCCAACGCCCCTCGCTTGCTGAATGCCGAGGTGTTTGCCTAGTGGACCCTCACCGCGCACCGCCTGCGGGGCCTATCAGCCTGGTTAACAGCCTCTGGAAAAACCGTTCGTTGATTTCGCAGATGACGACGCGTGAAGTCATTGGGCGTTATCGTGGCTCGGTTATGGGCCTGGCATGGTCCTTCTTCAATCCGATCCTTATGCTTGCCGTGTACACCTTTGTGTTCTCCGAGATTTTCAAGGCTCGTTGGGCGGGTGTGGAAACAGGCAAGGGAGGGTTCGCGGTTTTGCTGTTTGTCGGCATGATCGTCCATGGGCTGTTTGCCGAGTGTGCCAACCGCGCGCCTTCGTTGGTGATGAGCCACAGTAACTATGTGAAAAAAGTGGTGTTCCCGCTGGAGATCCTGCCGGTCATTACGCTGGGCTCGGCACTGTTTCATAGCTGCATCAGCTTGGTCGTTTTATTGGCCGCCCAGCTGTTGATTATGGGGCAGCTCTATTGGACGGCACTTCTATTTCCGTTGATTCTGGTGCCTTTGATCCTGGCAACGCTTGGGGTCAGCTGGTTATTGGCGTCGCTGGGGGTTTACCTGAGAGACGTCGGTCATGTCATCACGGTACTGACGACCGTACTTCTTTTTCTCTCCCCTGTGCTGTACCCGATCGCAGCACTGCCGGAAGTTTACAGGCCTTGGCTACAGCTCAATCCGCTGACCTACATCATTGAGGAGAGCCGAAGCGTCCTGCTTTTCGGGCACTTGCCAGATTGGTCAAGTCTGGGTGTCGCTATCATCATTGGCGCAGTGGTTGCCGCCATTGGCTTTTGGTTTTTCCAAAAAACACGCAAAGGGTTCGCTGATGTCATCTGATGAGTCGGTAATCAGCGTTCGGAACGTCTCCAAATGTTTTTACACCTACGACAAGCCGCGCGATCGGTTGAAGCAGGCGATCGTGCCGCAATTGCAGCGTTGGGTCGGTGATCCGGTCGACACTTACGGCAAGCAGTTCTGGGCGTTGCGGGACATTAGCTTCGAGGTCAAGAAAGGCGAAACAGTCGGCATCGTAGGCCGAAATGGCTCGGGTAAGTCGACCCTGTTGCAGATTATCTGCGGCACCCTTGCGCCGACGATTGGCGAGATTGAAACCCGCGGACGCATCGCTGCACTGCTCGAATTGGGTTCAGGCTTCAACCCTGAGTTTACGGGGCGTGAGAATGTGTATCTCAACGGAGCAGTCCTGGGCTTGACCCGTGAAGAAGTGGATCATCGCTTTGATGCCATTGCCAGTTTTGCAGACATTGGCGATTTCCTCGATCAGCCGGTCAAGGCCTATTCCAGCGGCATGGCGGTCAGGCTGGCTTTTGCCGTCCAGGCCCAGGTGGACCCAGAGATCCTGGTGGTAGACGAAGCGCTTTCGGTCGGTGATGCGCGGTTTCAAGCTAAATGTTTCGAGCGTCTACGTCAGCTTAAAGAGAATGGAACAAGCATCCTGCTGGTCACTCATTCCAGTGAGCAGGTGGTCACGCATTGCTCGCGCGCAATTCTGTTGGAGCAAAGTCGCGTGGAAATGATCGGCGAGTCACGCCCGGTTATTAATCGCTACACCGATATTCTCTTCGGGCGTAATGCTGACGATGACCAGGCATGCGCACCTTTGGAGGTGCCTGAAGAAGCGGTAGTGCCCGTTACGCCAGAGGCACAATTGTCTCTAGAGCACGACGTTTACGCATCCCGCATCGGGTACAACCCTCATGAGTATCGCTGGGGCGATGGTGCGGCCACGCTGCTGGATTTCCACTTGAGCGCGAACGGTCGTGAGTTTCCGGCCAGCGCTGAATCAGGTGATGAGATTGTGCTGAGTTTTGCACTTAGATTTAACCGTTCAGTGATTAATCCAATTCTTGGTTTCACGATTAAAACCAAGGAGGGTGTCACGGTCTACGGCACCAATTCCTATCTATTGGCGTGTGCCGAGAGCAGAACGATGGGAGAGTCTGGAAGCGTTGCGACGGCGAATGTCAAATTTGTGAATAGACTCGCGACGGGTGATTACTTTATATCCTTGGGCATTGCCTCCAGAGAAGGTGAAGACATCATCCCCCATGATAGGCGTTATGACTCCATTCACTTTATTGTTGAACCCACCCCTAAACTGTTGGGGCTCATTGACCTCGGCGCTGCCATGACAATCGATCCGGTAGATCCAAATGTTTAAACTCGATGTACATGGCTATACCAAGGATTGCGCCACGAACGTGTGGGTGCGCGCTGATTTTCAGGGTATCGCCTACAGTGATGGTGATAATGCCGAAACCGAGCTCGCAAGCATCGTCCACAACGCCCAAGACGTTTCCGTGTTGTCGGATGAACTTCCGCAGTACTGTACCGATTGGGCAAAGCTTTATCATTTGAGCGCAACGCGGGCCAATATCCTGCGTCCGTTCGAACATTTATTGAAGTCGCGTGTGCTCGAGATCGGTGCCGGTTGTGGTGCCATCAGTCGCTACCTTGGTGAATGTGGTGCGGACGTGTTGTGCCTGGAAGGCAGTCCGCGTCGCGCGGCGATTGCTGCCAGTCGCACACGGGATCTGAGTAACGTCACGGTATTGGCCGAGCGGTTCGACGACTTTAAAATCGAAGAGCAATTTGACGTTGTCACGCTTATCGGTGTTCTCGAATACGCCAGTATGTTCAGCAATGCCGATGATCCTGCCTTGGCAATGCTTATGCGGGTCCGCAAACTATTGAAGCCCGATGGGCATCTGTTTATCGCTATCGAAAACCAGTTGGGGCTCAAGTATTTTGCAGGGGCTCCCGAAGATCATGTCGGTATCACCATGTACGGTATTGAGGGTCGATACGAGCACGGCCAACCCAAGACCTACGGCAAGAAAGAACTCAAAGATCTCATTGCGCGCGCTGGTTTTACCTCTTCCAGCTTCATGGCCCCCAGCCCCGATTACAAACTGCCCAATTCGATCATCACGGAGGAGGGGTTTGCGTGTGACGAGTTCGACGCAGCGGCCTTGGCGTGGCAGAACGTCAAGAAGGATCCGCAGCTTCCAGAGCAGACCACGTTCAACCTGGAAAAAGCCTGGTCGGTCGTCATAGACAACCGCCTGGGGATGGATCTGGCGAACTCCTTCCTGATTGTGGCGTCTTGCGAGAAAAACGAATCGCTGGACGGTGACGTACTTGCCTACCACTACAGTACTGGCAGGAAGATCCGTTATTGCAAGGAATCAGTGTTCGTCAAAACGCCACAAGGGATTCAGGTTCGCTACAAAAAACTGGGAAGTGTTGTGAGTGATGAGGCGCAGGCGAGCCTTGAGGATGGTTTTAAATATGTGCTGCCAAGCGTGGATGCCTACGCCAAAGGCAGCGTGCTCAGCCTGGAGTTTCTCGATGTTGCAGCACGTCGTGACTGGAGCGTAGAGGGCTTTACGCCATTCTTGCAGAAGTACCTCGCCTGCCTGAAAGCACTTCTGGAAGCGGAGGGGGTCAACGTTGACCTGCTCTCGACCAAGTCGTTGCTTCCGGGGCGTTATATTGACGCCGTCCCTCAAAACATTGTTGTCGGAGCGGGCGACATCCCGCAGTTCATCGATGTTGAGTGGGAGAGTGCTGAGGGGGTTGAACTCGGCTACTTGATGATGCGCGCGCTGCTACTGCTGATGGCGGCGGCGAGCCCCTTCTATCCAAGCACTTCGTCGGTCAGTCGGCAAGAATTCGTGACCCAGCTGTTGGCAAGCGCTGGCATGGATATCAGTCCTGAAGACCTCACGCGCTACATCGCTACCGAGGCGGCTTTTCAAGAGCGGGTAACTGGCGCTGACGCGAATCGTTTCCTCAACTGGTCGCCCGAAGCAATGATTCACAAGCTCGGCGCGACGCACACTCCGTCCAAGCACGCCAAGCTCTATATAAGTGATGAGGCGGGAAATCTTTCAGAGGAGTCCGCATTGCTCCGAGTGGTCGATGATGGGCCTCAACTGATCAGGTTCACCCTTCCTCGCGCGCTGTCCAAGGGGGTGTCGCTGCGGTTTGACCCGATTAATCGACGTCAAAGCTTTTCGATTCACGCGATCAAGGTGTACTCTAGCGCCGAAAAGATTTTGGAGTGGCAAGATGACATCAGTCAGCCGCTTGTCATTGCATCCGCGATGCGGATTTCCGAAGTCGGGCGCGACACGCTTTATCTAGCGCTGAGTGACGATCCGAGCGTGATGATTCCTCTGAAAGCAGAAACGCTTAGTGGTACTGATCAAGTAGAGCTAGAAGTAAGCTTCACTTTATTCACGGAAGAGCAACTGGCTCAAGAGATCGATGTGCTGAATCAATCTGGCCTCACACGCAATAATGACGAATTGCAAAATAAGCTCGACCAATTTCTGGATTCAAGTAGCAAACTGGACTTGATCGCTGACTCAAACAGTAAACTCGACCTTATCCTGGGTTCGAATGACAAGCTCGACCTATTGGTTGATTCAAATCGCGAGATCTCCGGCGTTTTGGAGCTATTGAAAGCATCGATTACGTCCAGTCATGCTGAAGTAATCGCGCAAGTTGTTCGTGACAAAGATAAGGAAGTTCAAGCGGTCGTCGAACAACTGCGACTGTTGGCTGAGGCACATGAGGCATCCCTCCAGCGCTTGGCCGAACAGAGAAAACTTGAGCTGGACGAAAAAGACTCGCAAATTGAAGAGTTCATAGCCTCGACGGCACTTGAGCACGCGCATTCTGAGGCTGAGCGTCGTCAGATCCTTGCGACGCTGCACCAACAGGCGTCACTCAAGGATGAAGTGCTGCAGAACACGCTGGCCAAATGGCAAGAGTCTTTGCTGGAGAAGGATGTTCACATCTCCAACCTTGAAGACCGATTGCGTGTACAGCAGGTTCAGAAAGATACGCATATCCATAACTTGAACCTGCACATCATAGAGATGCAGTCATCGTCGAGTTGGAAGATCACAGCGCCCCTGCGCAAGCTCGTCAAGCGCGTTAGGCAGGTTAAACGGCTATGGGGCCTGTTGCCTGCTGTTATCCGCCGGGGCGGCGGATTGCGCAGTACCGTCCGCAAGGCTATCGCAGTGTGGCGCCAACAAGGCGTTGCGGGTCTGAAGGCGAGAGTCGTGTGGGTCTCTGGTGCAAGTAACTTTGCTTTTATAGGCACGGAAACGCGCGAGGTGCCTGATCGTCATGACTACTCTCGGTGGGTGCAGTATTACGACACTCTTGACGATAACGGTCGTTGGAAGATCAGCGAAGAAGTTCGTAAGTGGAAAATAAAACCACTCATTTCGATCATTATGCCCGTCTACAATCCGCCTCTAGACTTGTTGCGTGAAGCGGTTGAGAGCGTTCAAGCACAGCTCTACAAAAACTGGGAATTGTGCATCGCAGACGATGCCTCCAGTGACCCCGAGGTTATCGCTTATCTCAAGTTGCTCAAGCAACAGGATCAGCGCATTAAAGTTGTATTTCGCCAAGAAAACGGTCATATCTCCAATGCCAGTAATTCGGCGCTGGCATTGGCATCGGGGCAGTATGTCGCGCTGATGGACAATGACGACTTGCTTGCGGAACACGCCTTGTACTGGGTGACTCGTGCCATTCATGATTGCCCGGATGTTGGCGTTATCTATTCTGATGAGGACAAGATCGACACTGCCGGTAAACGCAGCTCGCCTTACTTCAAGTCGGACTGGAATGAGTTTTTGTTCCGCTCACAGAATATGGTTTGCCACTTGGGCGTTTACCGTTCGGATCTGGTGAAGGCAGTCGGTGGATTCCGCACAGGTTTTGAAGGCTCGCAAGACTACGACCTGGCCTTGCGGTGCATAGAGAAGCTTGATCGCAGCCACATCGTACATATCCCGCGTATTCTCTATCACTGGCGGATTCATGCTGGCAGTACCGCCATGGCTGGCGATGAGAAACCTTATGCCGCGCTGGCTGGCGTCAAAGCCTTGGATGAGCATCTCCAGCGCAAAGGTAATATCGGTACCACAGAGCTTTTGCCGATGGGTATGTATCGTGTTCACTACACGCGTCCCGTTACGCCGCCTTTGGTCACACTGATTATTCCCACCCGTAACGCTTACGCACTGGTCAAGCAATGCATTGACAGTATTCAGGCGCTGACCACCTATAGTCACTATGAAATTATCTTGATCGATAACGGCTCGGACGATGCGGTATCTCTTGATTATTTTGCAGCGCTTGCTCAGCAAGAAAACATTCGTGTATTGCGTGATGACGGGCCGTTCAATTATTCCTCGCTGAATAATGGCGCCGTCAGAATGGCGCGCGGCGAGCTGATTGGCCTTGTTAACAACGACATTGAAGTCATTACGCCGGAGTGGCTGGATGAGATGGTGTCGATCGCACTGCAGCCAAACGTTGGTGCAGTGGGGGCACGGCTTTGGTATCCCGATGATCGCCTGCAGCATGGTGGTGTCGTGGTTGGCGTGGGTGGGGTTGCAGGTCACTCGCATAAATACTTGCCAAAAGGCGACTACGGTTACTTCTGCAGGGCCGCGTTGACGCAAGAGCTTTCGGCGGTGACCGCTGCTTGCCTGATTATCAAGAAAAGCATTTTTGAGCAGGTCGGTGGTTTGGATGAAGAAAACCTCAAGATTGCCTTCAATGATGTCGACTTCTGCCTGAGGGTTCAGGAGGCGGGATACATCAACGTGTGGACGCCTTTTGCCGAGCTCTATCACCACGAGTCCGCTACACGCGGCCTGGAAGATACGCCGGAGAAGAAGGAGCGGTTTTCCAACGAGGTCGTTTATATTCAAAGCCGTTGGCCGAATATTCAGGAAGACTACGCTTACAATCCGAATCTGACTCTGGATCATGAGGACTTTGGGTTGGCGTGGCCACCCAGGGTTAAACTTTAATCCGCTTAGAGGTGGGCCGGATATATAGGCGGCGGTACGAGCGGTAGTGAGCGTGATGCAATACTGCCCATTCTTCGTTTTGATCGAATCAGTCCCTCCTACTGGCACTCGTCTGCCGGTAGGTGAGGGGCTGACGCCACCACTTGGTGACGGTGCCGCTTCCGGCCAATCCTCGGGTCATTTTTATGAAGAAATATGTCGTCTGTGGTAACGTTTCTCGCGAATAAAGGGCGCTGCCATCGAGTAGGCCCCGGTGTTCGCTTCCCGTTATTTTCATGAATTTATTTTGTAGTGGGTTACCTTATGTTCAGGGAAGAGTTCTTGTGACTATCCATCTCACACCTCCCAGCTTTCCGCTAGTTATCGATCTCGACGGCACACTGCTGCGCTCCGACATGCTGCTGGAAACAGGTATGGCTTTTGTCCGGCATAAGCCATTTAGCCTGTTCAAGGTATTTGGCTGGTTGGCAAAGGGAAAGGCTGCATTAAAAGAGGGGCTTGCGCTTGCCAACCCTATTGATGTTAGCGTCCTGCCTTTCGATCCGGTGGTTATCGAACTGATTGAAAGCGAGCGGCGCAAGGGGCGGACCATCGTGCTGGCGACAGCCAGTCATCACACCCTTGCCGAAGACATTGCAAAACATCTGCAGTTATTTGACGAAGTGTTGGCTTCGGATGCCAGTCGCAATCTGTCCGCCCAGCGCAAGCGAGACCTTCTGGTCCAGCGCTACGGAGAGGGCGGCTTCGACTACGTGGGTAACTCCCACGACGACATCCTCGTCTGGGCATCGGCCCGTGAAGCCTACGTCGTCAACCCGGAATCCGGCGTTGAACGCCGTGCCCGGTTGCACGGCAATGTTCAGCAAGTCATTCACTCCAACACCTCCGGGCTGAAAGACTGGCTGAAAGCGTTCAGGTTGCATCAGTGGATGAAAAATGCACTGATTTTTGTACCCCTGATGGCGGCTCATCAACTGACCAACCCCTTGTTGTTATGGCAGGGGGCTTTGGCTTTTTTGTTTTTTGGGCTTTGCGCGTCCAGCGTTTACCTGCTCAATGACTTGCTGGACCTCGCGGATGACCGACACCATCACTCCAAAAGGAATCGTCCTTTTGCCTCGGGGCGATTGTCGATCAAGCACGGATTGCTGGTTTTTCCGATACTGTTGGTCGGCGCGTTTGCCGGAGCATCATGGCTTCTGCCGTGGGAATTTTCGGCAGCGCTGATTGTGTATTACATATTGACGCTCGCGTATTCACTGTCCTTGAAACGGCAGATGGCTATCGATGTGATCGCTCTGGCGGCACTTTATACCTTGCGCATCATTGCCGGCGCGGCAGCTTTCGGATTGGAACTGACCTTCTGGATTCTGGCGTTCTCAATGTTCATTTTCCTTAGCCTCGCACTGGTTAAGCGTTACGCCGAACTGCGTGAAGCAAAGCGAAAGGGCGATACCGGGAAAACTCGCGGACGAGGCTATTACCCCGCAGACCTGGAAATGATCTCCTCGCTGGGCGCATCTTCCGGTTATCTGGCGGTCATGGTATTGGCGCTGTACATCCACGATCAGGCAACGTCCGGTCTGTATGCCCATCCGCAGGTCATCTGGTTGGCTTGCCCATTGCTGTTGTTCTGGATCACCCGCGTATGGATGCTCACGCATCGCGGGCAAATGCATGACGACCCTGTGGTGTTCGCCATTCGCGATCGTATCAGCCTGGTCGTTGGCGTACTGTTTGGGTTGGTGTTCTGGGTGGCAGCATGAGTAGCCCGCTGCATTCATGGGGGCGTTATCCCCATACACCACAGGCTGCACATGCGTGCAGTTGGGTCAGTGATGTCGCAGCTTTACGTGATGGTGTGCTCGCCGCGCATGGGACGACCCTGGCTTATGGCAACGGGCGTAGCTACGGCGACAGCTGCATGGCCGCCAGCGATCATGTGTTGCATATGCGCACCCTTGATCGCTTCATCCACGTGGATTGGCAGCAAGGTGTGGTGCGAGCCGAGGCGGGTGTAACGCTCGCCGAGATACTGGCCATCTCCATACCGCAGGGCTGGTTCTTGTCCGTCACCCCAGGCACTCAGTTCGCAACGCTTGGCGGCGCTATCGCGAATGACGTCCACGGCAAGAACCACCACCTGCGCGGCACCTTTGGCAACCATGTGCGATGTTTTGGTTTGTTGCGCCACAACGAAGAACCTCTGAGCTGCTCCCCTAACGAAAATACAGAGCTGTACGCCGCTACAATCGGGGGGCTCGGCCTGACTGGGATTATTACCTGGGCCGAAATCCAGTTGATCCCGATCCGCGCGAGCCAGATAGACAGCAAAGTGGTGCGATTCGACAACCTGGCCGAGTTTTTCAGCCTGTCCGCTGAGCTGGATCACCAGCATGAATACAGTGTTGCCTGGATCGACTGCCTGGCGAAGGGCGCTCAGACGGGGCGTGGTGTATTCATCGTGGGTGACCACGCTCGTTATGGGTCGCTGGAGGTGGACGAGCGGGCGAAGTTGAGTGTTCCGCTGACACCGCCGATTTCTCTGATAAACAATCTTTCGTTGCGCGCGTTCAATGATCTGTACTGGCGGGTGCATCCTGCGCAGAGCACACGCAAGCGCAGCAGCTACGAACCGTTTTTTTACCCTTTGGATCGCATCCTGCACTGGAACCGTATTTACGGGCGTCGAGGTTTCCAGCAGTACCAATGCGTGATTCCCGACGCCGTGGCTGATGTGGTCATGCGCGCCTTGTTGAGCGCTATTGCCGAGTCAGGCCAGGGCTCGTTTCTCGCCGTGCTGAAACGCTGTGGCGACATTGCTTCTCCGGGGCTGCTTTCTTTTCCCTTGCCGGGCACCTCCCTGGCGCTGGACTTTCCGCAGAAGGCGGATCTGGCGCGGCTGTTTGCGCGGTTGGATGCCATTGTTCGCGAAGGAGGCGGGCGCTTGTACCCGGCCAAGGATGCTCACATGAGCGGCGCTGATTTTCGCCAGGCCTATGCAGGCTGGGAGCGGCTGGAAGCCTTGCGCGACCCCTCTCTGAATTCCCACTTCTGGAAACGAGTTACTCAATGAAACGAATTCTAATTATTGGTGCCACATCGGGCATTGCCACGGCTTGCGCTCGCCTCTGGGCAGAACAAGGCAGTGAGTTTTTTCTCGTGGCCCGCAGTGCCGAAAAGCTGGCACAGGTGTCGGCAGACCTAACCGCGCGCGGTGCAAAAACGGTCACGGTCCACTGCATGGACGCCACCGATTTTGCCGCCCATGGCCCGATGCTTGAAAGCTGCACGGGCACAATGCAACAGATTGATATTGCGCTCATTGCCCACGGCACGTTGCCAGATCAAAAAGCCTGTGAGCAGGATGTCTCCGTTGCCTTGGCAGAACTCAGTAACAACGGTACCTCGGTAATTGGATTGCTTTCGCTGCTTGCCAATCAATTTGAGACCCAGCGTTGTGGCACGCTGGCAGTGATCTCATCGGTGGCAGGCGACCGCGGCAGGCCTTCAAACTATCTTTATGGTACGGCGAAAGCGGCGGTGTCGACCTTTTGTGAAGGCCTGCGCGCGCGGATGTTCAAGGTGGGCGTTCATGTGATGACCATCAAGCCAGGATTTGTTGATACGCCGATGACTCGGGGCTTGGCATTGCCAGCAGCGTTGCTGGCGACGCCGGAGCAGGTCGCGGCGCTCATTATCAAGGGCGTTGAAAAGCAAAAAGATACACTGTATGTGCCGGGGTTCTGGCGTTTGATAATGTTGATTATAAAAAGTGTACCCAGTGTGATCTTTAAAAGGCTCAGCCTTTAATTTTTTATCTTGGGGTATGGGTTTTGTTGGGGGAAATATTTTGACATCTAATGCTGTTCGGCGCTTCACAATACTCGCACTGATTTTGTGTGGCCTCATCGTCATGACGTCACTCATCGGCGGTGTAATCTGGTTTTCCCCAGTGCCCTATTGGGATATGTGGGATGGCTTTTTGGATTTCTATTCAAAAGTGCAAGCGGGTGATTATGCAGCCTGGTGGGCGCCGCATAACGAGCATCGAATTGTATTGTCCAGGCTTTTCTTCTGGAGTGATATTCGCTGGTTTGGTGGGTTGAGTTATTCGCTTATCGTCATCAACTACCTGCTTGCAGCTGCGGGTTGTGTCGTATTTGCCCAGTTTCTAAATGAGGCTTTTAAACAACTGCCGAACAAAGACACTCGCCCTTTTTTCATGTGCGTGCTAGTGAGTTGGTTGTTTTGCTGGAGTCAGTACGAAAATTTCACGGTTGGGTTCCAAAGCCAATTTTTCATGGCGCAGTTGTTTCCGCTGTGTGCATTTTATTTTATTTATAAAATGTCCAGTGTTCCGCAAAAGGCGACGCAATACTTTACATTTGCCACGCTGTTCGGTGTGCTCGCTGTCGGTACCATGGCGAACGGTGTGATCGCCATGCCTCTGTTGTTGCTGTATGGGCTGTTTTGTCGGATCGGTTGGCGTAAGAACGTGGTATTAGGAGTTCTTGCGGTCGTTTGTGCAAGTTTTTACTTTTATAAGGCCCCGGTAAAAGAAGGCTCTTTGCTGCATACCGTATTGAGCGACCCATTGGGGATTGCACATTACATATTTGCCTACGTGGGTAGCCCGTTTTATTACATTGCGCCTTTTTCAAAAATTTCGCTTAAGGTGGCTGTTGCCGCTGTGGCTGGATTTTTCTTTATTGTTGCCGTCGCTGTTTACGCCTATTTGAATATCCGGTCTGTGCGGAAAAACTACCTCCATCTCAGTCTGCTGTTATTTATTCTTTATATCGGTGGGACGGCGCTGGGCACTGCGGGTGGGCGCCTTGAACTTGGCGTCGAGCAAGCAACGAGTAGTCGATACACGACACCGGCGCTTATGGTGTGGGCGGCTTTGTTTGTAATGATGATGCCGATCCTGTCTCGCTGGGCCGAAAAAAGTCGAGCCATACTCGCCGTTTTCTTGATGCTCTCAGTTGCTCTATTGATTGGCCAGACGCGCGCGCTTGGATCGAAAAACGATCTGCATTTTGAACGGCTCGTCGCAGCATTGGCACTTGAACTCAAGGTCAGCGACAAAACTCAGGTCAATTATGTGTACCCGAGCGTTGAACATGCCCTTCAGGTTGCTCGAATCGCATCTGCAAATAATATTTCTATTTTTGATGCTAAACCTATTCTGGGCGCTCAGGAAAAAATCGGCAGCTTATCTAATCGTACTGATGGGAAGCAGTGCCTGGGTGCTATCGAGCAAATCCTTCCTGTTGTTGGTGAGGACCGTTGGGCTGCGGTAAGTGGATGGATTTATGATGAAGCGTCTGAAACAGTTCCTAGTTCAGTCGTTATCCTTGACCAAAAAAATATTGTCGTGGGGTACGCGATAACGGGCGGTGATCGCGAAGATATAGCCAAACTTCAGGGTGCCAGTGCTGCTCGCTCCAAGTTAAAGGGCTATGTTCTCAAAGGTGGTCTGGGCGGTCCATTGAAGGTCATTTCCAGCGGCTCATGTTATTTGAATGTGTTGTCCACCCCGATTCTTTACAGTTTCAGTTTGGTCAATGCCAACGTGAATGCCACTGCTGTGACGACTTCGACTGTTGTTGAGGGCGCGCAATGGAGCGGTAGTGACTCTTGGCATTCTAAGATTGATGGGCTGACGGTCATGGGAAGTTTTCGACAAACAGACGCAGATACTGGCTCGATGGTATTGCGTATGAACAGAGGCGATAAGTTGTTGTATAGATCAGGCCCCACTGGCGGCCGCCAGTTGCTGGAGTTGAACGGAGATCCTAAAACAATCTCTGTGCTTCCTATTGCGACCGAATGGGCGGCGTTGGATTTCTCCGATAAGCGACTCCCTGAAAGTTTCACTATTAAGCTTTCAGACAACGGGGACGCTTGGGGTGAGTGGTCTGCGATAGCGCTCAAGACTGAGCACAATTAATTTTCCGCCCACGGGTGAGGCCGATTTGATGCAACAAGCAATGCTGAACAAAAAAATCATTCTTCCAGGCGGTGCCGGACTCGTGGGCCAAAATCTGGTAGCCCGCTTTAAGGCAAAGGGCTACACCGATATCGTGGTGCTGGATAAGCATCGCGCGAATCTACAGGTGCTTAAGCAGGTTCAGCCCGACATCACTGTCGAGTATGCCGACCTTGCCGAGCCGGGAGAATGGCAGCGTCACTTCGTAGGTGCCGATGTTGTGGTAATGCTGCAGGCGCAGATTGGCGGCCTCGATTACCAGGATTTTGTCCGTAACAACGTTGACGCTACCGCGCTGATCCTTGACGCCATCAAGTTAAATGATGTGCCTTGCCTGGTGCATATCAGCTCGTCCGTTGTGGAGTCGATGGCGGATGACTTCTACACGAGGACGAAAAAAGACCAGGAAAAAATGGTGCTTGAGAGTGGTGTCCCTTGCCCTATCCTGCGACCTACCCTGATGTTTGGCTGGTTCGACCGCAAGCATTTGGGCTGGCTGTCGCGGTTCATGAAGAAAGTCCCGGTTTTCCCTATTCCAGGTCATGGCCGCTATATGCGCCAGCCCCTGTACGTCGGTGATTTCAGTAACGTCATTATCAGTTGCATAGAAAATAATATTAAAGACGGCATCTACAATATTTCCGGGCACGAGAAAATCGATTACATCGATATGATTCGTGTGATCAAGACGGCCATAAGAGCCAAGACCCCGATCGTCCGAATCCCGTATGCGCTGTTCTACGGCTTGATCTGGACCTGGGCCTTGTTCGATAAAAACCCACCCTTCACGACCCAGCAGCTAGCGGCGCTGAGTACCAAGGATGAGTTCGAAGTTATCGATTGGCCTGGTATTTTCGGGGTTCCTTACACGCCCTTTGCCGAGGCGGTAGATGAGACATTTAACGATCCTACTTACGGCAAAGTGGTTCTGGAGTTTTGAGCATGGGGCAGCGAATTGCAGTGTTGGGTGCAGGTCCCATGGGACTTGCCGTGGCGTATCAGTTGGCGCGTGACGGTCACACGCCGGTTATTTTCGAGGCCGATGATCGTGTTGGTGGAATGACGGCAGCGTTCGACTTTTCCGGTCTGACCATCGAACGTTATTACCATTTTCACTGCATTTCGGACCACGCGTTCCTCACGATGCTGGATGAGTTGAACCTGGCGGACCAGATGCGCTGGGTCGAAACCAAGATGGGTTACTGGTACCAGAACCGTCTTCAACCGTGGGGTAACCCCATTGCGCTGCTCAAGTTCAAGGGTTTGAGCCTGGTTGCGAAGGTTCGCTACGGCCTGCACGCGTTTCTTTGCACCAAGCGCAATGACTGGAAGCCTTTGGACGATGTTGAGGCAACCGGTTGGATCCGTCGCTGGGTCGGTGACGAGGCCTGGGAAGTGCTATGGCGCCGTTTGTTTGATTACAAGTTCTATGGCTACGCCAGCAATCTTTCTGCTGCCTGGATCTGGAGCCGTATTCGCCGTATAGGCCGTTCCCGATATAGCTTATTCCGCGAAAAATTGGGTTATCTGGAAGGCGGCTCAGAAACGCTGTTGCAGGCGATCAAGCGGGATATTGAAGCCCATGGTGGCGAAATTCGCTTGAAGTCACCTGTGACAAAGGTGCGGATCGAAGGTGGGAAGGTTCAAGGCGTCGAGGTAAATGGCGAAGTTGAACAGTTCGACAAAGTGATCAGCACCATTCCATTGCCGTACGTCCCTAAGGTCATGCCGGATTTGCCCGAAGACATTCTTCAGCGCTTCAAGGCATTGCAGAACGTCGCGGTGGTTTGCGTGATTGCAAAGTTACGCAAACCCTTGACTGAAAACTTTTGGCTGAATACCAATGATCCAGATATGGATATTCCTGGTTTGGTCGAGTACAGCAATCTGAGACCTCTGGATCAGCACATCGTTTATGTGCCGTTCTATGTCCCGGGTGAACACCCTAAATTTGCCGAGCCGGACGAAGTGTTTCTCGACAAGGTTCGACGCTATTTTAAAAAGATCAATCCATCGCTGACAGACGATGACTTTATCGACCTGCGTGCCAGCCGTTATCGGTATGCTCAACCGATTTGTGATCCGAGTTATCTGGATAGGCTGCCTCCCGTGTCGTTGCCAGTGGATGGGCTGTGGGTGGCGGACACCTCTTACTACTATCCTGAGGATCGCGGCATTTCGGAAAGCATTGACTTCGGTCGGAAGATGGCACGGGATGCTGTGAAGTGATTCAGCAGTTCATGTCCCGGCAGTTCTTGACGTTTCTGTTTACCGGCGGAACGGCTGCGGCCGTTAACTTCGGCTCACGAATTATCTATAGCCAATGGTTTGGATTTTCGACAGCGGTCATCCTCGCCTATATCACCGGCATGATCACAGCGTTTGTGCTCGCGAAACTATTTGTTTTCAAAGACAGTGAACAATCGGTCCAGCGATCTGCAGTGATTTTTGTCCTGGTCAATATCGTTGCGGCACTGCAAACGTGGTTGATCAGCATGGGGTTGGCGTTTTATGTCCTGCCTGCTCTGGGCGTGCAGACGTTTGTTGATGAAATCGCTCACGCAGTCGGCGTCGCTGTGCCAGTGTTTACCAGTTACCTGGGGCACAAGCGCTGGTCATTTCGTTGAGGCTCTAACGTGTTGCCAACTATCGTCACTGCTGTCGTTGCTCACAACGTGGCAGTTGGCGATACGTGCAAGATTTCGTTGTTCAAATGACGTGATATTTATGCGGTCGTTTTTTTGTGCAGAAGGGCAGCACGGATGACGGGGTGCAATTAAAGATTTGGAGAAATAAGAGCATGAGCAGTACCGGGCCAGTCCCCCTGATGTCATCACGAAAAGTATGGCTAGCATCATGCACCTTTTTGTTTATTACAGTGCTTATAGCCTTCGTTTCATTCGCTCCGCGGATGCCTGAAAATGGTCTCGATCCGTCTTGGGCTTGGGCGATCAGCCATGCAGTTGATACTGGGGTCAGTCTAGGCAAGGATATTATTTTTACCTACGGTCCGCTGGCTAATGTATACACTTGGATGTACTCATCTGTGTACGGAGGTCTTTATTTTATATTGTCCTTGTATCTCGCTGTTGCAATGTCCTTTGGCCTGTGGTCGCTCTTTGTAGATAAGCGTCGGGCGATACCTGTTATAGTTTTGGCGATAATTTTCGCATGGTTTGGTGATCGTAAAGACGCCTTTTACATGGTGCTGCCAGTGGTAGCTTTGTTTAATTTGATTGGGTCGAATTTGGAGGGGGAGAAGTTTAAGGGGCGCCGTCTATACGCCTTTATTGCTCTGTTGCCCGCCTTTGGGATTTTACCTCTCATCAAACTTAGTTTTTCGGTTATTTGCGGCTTTAGTGCTTTGATCGGGATTTTACTTCTGGTACGCCAGCGTGAATACAAGGTAATACCAGCGGTCATACTGATGCCCATTGTCACCCTTGTTGGACTGTGGGTATTGGTCGGGCAAGAGCTTACCGAACTCCCCCTGTACATTGTGAATGCGCTTCCAATCATTTCCGGCTATACCGAAGCCATGGCTATCTACGGCAGCCTGTTGTTGCCTGCTGTCGCTTTAGTGGGCTCGGTGGCGGTTTTATATGGTGTGTTCAGCACCACGCGACTGCCCAAATTGCTCGCAGTTGCTGCGGCGATATTAGGGGCCGCTTATTTATTTTTGCTGTTCAAGGCAGGCTTCGTTAGACAGGACACGCACCCTGCAATGACCGGTATTGGAATCATGATTCTTGCCCTTTTGGCTTGGCCCATGACCCATTCGTTACGCACCCTTGGTACAGCGACTATCGCGATTGTCGCGGGTTCGGCAGTGGCTTTTGTGAGTCTGTCCAGCCATCCTGTTGGAGTCACCAGTTACTTTTTTTGGCGCGCAGAAGCGAGCCTGAATGGCATTCTGATTCGAGTATTGGACCCGGATGTTTTCGCAGCAGACTTTAAGGCTGCCAAACAAGCAATCGCAGCGAGCGATCCTATTCCTAAATTGGCCGGTTCGACCGACATCTATTCCTATGGTCAGGCTGCGTTGCTCGCGTCTGATAATGAGTGGTTGCCACGACCGATTTTTCAAAGTTACTCGGCGTACACGCCTGTGTTGCTTGAAAAAAATGCCGACTTTCTACAAAGCAATCGGGCACCCAAAAATATCGTTTTCAATATAGAGACCATCGACGGGCGCATGCCATCTCAGGAAGATGGTGCAAGCTGGCCTGCATTGTTCCAGCAGTACGAACCCCAAGCGGTTGCTGGCCAGAGAATTGTTCTTTCACGTAATAGCAATCCTGCTCCAACGCTGGTGGACCTTGGACAGATTGACACTCGAATGGGGCAGCCGGTCAATATTCCTGAATTTGACGGCCAAGTTTATATGACGGCTAAAGTACGTCCCAGTGTGCTGGGTAAACTGAAGTCTCTGCTATTCAAACCTAGCTATCTTTTGAGCCGAGTAACGCTGAAAAGCGGGCAAGCCTTCGAGTATCGGGTTATCTCAGGAATGATGCAGACGCCGTTTCTCGTGTCACCATTGGTCGAGAGTTCGAAAGAGTTTTTGTCGATGTATGTGAGTGCTGACTTTATTGATGTAAAGAAGGTGGACAGCATCACGATATATAGCAAGCAAGTTAACGATCGTGGTTGGCTGGATGCGGTAACTATCAATTTTTATGGCATGAAAAACCCGCAGAGTGAACGCGCCGGTCAGTTGTTGAATATCGTTAAACTTAACGCGTCTGCTCAACCGGCGCAGGCGGAGTGCGTAGGCTCGCTGGACGCTATTAACGGCGGTCCAGTGCTTAATGGTGTTGTCAAGGTGAAGAATTTCATTTCCATTCGAGGCTGGAACGCTGAGAAAGTGGACTCCAACATGGACCAAATTCAGCGTGTTGTCTTTATTGAGGGGGATAAGGGCTTGCTCATGGCAAATGTTAACAGTGAGGCACGTGCAGACGTAGCCGTTCACTTTAACGCGCCGCAAATGCTCAGGTCGGGTTATACCAGCTATATTGATGTCACGGACCTGCAAGGTCGTTATCAGTTGACCACAGGGATGCTGCGCAATGGACACGTAATCCGTTGCCCCCAGCCTCCGGTTGAAATCTTCGTTAGATAAAAGATTTCACAGCTTGGGGCGATTGAGGACAGGCTGAAAGTGTGGAGCGGGATTGGGGAGGCTGTTTCAATCCCCAGCCTCTTCACTGCCTATCCGGGGTAGGGCGTGAGCGCTACCCCTGGACAAACAGCTAATCGTTAGAAGCACGCGACAACTTGCTTGTCGACGGCTGTTGTAGAGCGGGTGCCGGTGGTTTCTATGAAGAGATCAACCGGCTTTTTGCTTTTGGTGAACGTGATCTGCACACGCGCTTCGCCGGCATCGTAGTACCTGCTCACGCTCTTGAACTCAGGGTTTCCCTCGCGCTGCCACTTGATCTTGACGTATTCCCCCTGCGGTAGCGTGAGGCTAACCGCGTACCCAACGTTGCGCTTGTCCGCGCAAATGCCCTCGGCTATTTTTGTCGAACCATGGCTGATGTCAGCAGGCTCGATGGCGATGCCTGGTTGTTGCCCGGTATTGGTTAGCGACACTGAGTAGCCGTTGCTGTTGTCAATGATCGGGGCGGTCGGGATTTTCAATTCTTTCTCGAACCTTGAAAACTTCGCATAGCCACGATAGTTGGTATCGACCTGCCGTATCGTCTGCAGGGAGGAAATCAGTACACATGCCAAGGCGCTCAGTGTAATAGCGTTAAGTGCTGACAGACTCCGCATGTTGTTAAAAGTGGCGATGATGATAAGGGTGTAAGGCACTACAAAGTATCGGCCACCATTAAATACCGGGCTCAATGCCTGCGGCATGCCCTTTAATGAGTAAAGTGCCGCAAAAAAAGCTGCAAGACCGCAGGCAACCAGCGGCCATGAGCCTTTGGATGGGCGCACCATGGTTATCAGGAATCCAACCCAAAAGATTGCCGATGCTGTACGCGTAAAGAGGGTGTTTGATCCAAACGTCAGGAAGGTCTCCAGGCACGAAACCCAGTGATCTATATTGGTATCAAGCTCTTGCACATTCCTCGGGTTATTCAACAGAACCGCGGTTTGTATAACGGCACCTATTGCGAGGGTGCCCAAGAGCGCATAACGCTTATGGCGCACGCATTGAATGGCGGCAATGGGTAACACCAGTATGGAGAAGGGCCCAGTCAGTGAAAGAAGGGCTACTACGGGGATAGAACGATTGCCAAACGCCCAAGGCATTGATGCGATGATGGCCAGCACACAACCAAGCCACCACTGTGCGTTGGTGAGGCTTAGGAACGTTTCTCCAGAATGGGGCTGTAGCAGCGCCGCGAGGGGGATGACAAAGCTGATCAGCGCGAAGTGCGGTCGGTCGAGTGTAATTTTTCTTACTGACCAATACAGTAAAAGCGTAGAGATTAGCCATCCGGTGAAGAACACCACGGGGATCAGCGCTACGCTGACGACGGTTGCGGGAATGGCGAAAAGTCGGGGGAAAAGGTGCAAGTAGCCGGAATAGGGAATAAACAGGGAGGAGAGCCCATGACGAAGAGCTTGTGGGTAGAACTCTGCCCCATCTTCTGCCCAGAGAGAGTTGCTGACGACGTCAAATGTTCCATAACGCAACGCCATTAATGCCAGTACCGCTACAGCGAACAAGAGGAACTGCGTGCTGGTGCGGTACTTCTTGAAAGTTGCCATATCCGTTATCCATTTAATTGCGGGCCGAGCTATCGGCATTTCAGTCCTGTATTTTTGTGGGCCAAATGCGTGTCGGCCCAGTACTTAACTCTGTCGAGCGTGGGCAGCCATATACCTTATAAAAGACGATGGCTGCGGCCCGTCATTCACACTTGAGGCCGTGAGGTTTGGCTATGTTCAAAGGGCGCGGAACCATACCTCCTGCCATACACGGAATCAAGGGTGATTGGGGGTAAGACGGGAACACCGTCGCTTGATCTGAAACCCTCTGGGTTCGAAGTTTTAAGGGGCGGTGAGAACTCACGTCCCTGGGCGCCTATCTGCAACTTGCTTAGAGGGGCTTGGCCAACCTTCCCACCCGCAACACCAACCACAACGCTCCAGCAATCAATACTCCGCCATACACATGCGCCATCGACAACGGCTCATTCAGCAGTAAAGCCCCCCACAACACCCCAAACGGCGGGATCAAAAACGTAGTGGTCATCGACCGCACCGGGCCGATGGAAGACAGCAGGCGGAAATACAACACGTAGGCCAGCGCCGTACACACCAGGCCCAATCCCAGCAACGAGCCCCACACCGGCCAGCCGCCCCAACTCGCGGGCGGATGGCTGATGGCGCTGTAGGCAAACAGCGGCAACAGAAACAACGTCGCGCCGAGCATGCTGCCCAGGGCCGACAGACGACTGTCCAAGCCACCGCGCTGATCCAGCCAGCGCCGCGCCAGGAACCCGGCAAAGCCATAACAGGTGGTGGCGACCAGGCAGGCCAGCGCGCCCATCAGCAGCTCCAGGTCAAACGCCACCGGCCCCGCACGGGTCAGCACGCCCACGCCCAGCAGGCCCAGGCTGACCCCGGCGAGTTTCGACGGGGTCAGGCGCTCACTGAAAAACAGCCCGCCAATCAACACGCCCATCAACGGCGTGGTGGCGTTGAAGATCGCCGAGTAACCCGCCGGCAGCACCTGGGCGGCCACCGAGTACATCGTCGCCGGGATGCCCGAGTTGATGACCCCCAGCAGCAGGACGGTCTTGAACTTGCCCTGGAAATCCCACTTCACGCGCATCACCGCCAGGATCACCAGCAAGCCGGCAGCGGCAATCGACACGCGGAAAAACGCGGTCGGCACCGCCCCCAGCTCCGGCGCGATGATGCGCATGAACAGGAAGCTGGCGCCCCAAATGGCGGCGAGCCCCAGCAGGTACAAGGTGTCGACAGGTCTCACGGAGTTCTCCTACATCAATCAGGCGGCGAGTGTTGCACGCCACCTCGACTGATTACAGGACAAACCGCGTCACCATCCCATTGAGGTCCACCGCCAGGCGCGACAGTTCCTGGCTGGCCGCCGAGGTCTGGGTGGCGCCGGCGGCGGTCTGGGTGGACAGGTCGCGAATGTTCACCAGGCTGCGGTCCACCTCGCGCGCCACCAGGGCCTGTTGCTCGGCGGCGCTGGCGATCACCAGGTTGCGCTGGCTGATCTGCGAGATGGCCGCGGTGATTTTCTCCAGGGCGCTGCCGGCGCTGTTGGCCCGTTGCAGGGTTTGCCCGGCGTGTTCGGCGCTGCTGTTCAGCGCGCCGACCGTGTCCTGGGTGCCTTGCTGGATGCCGGTGATCATCTGCTCGATTTCTTCGGTGGAGTCCTGGGTGCGCTGGGCCAGCGAGCGCACCTCGTCGGCGACCACGGCAAAGCCACGGCCGGCTTCGCCCGCGCGGGCGGCTTCGATGGCCGCGTTCAGCGCCAGCAGGTTGGTTTGCCCGGCAATGCCGCGGATCACTTCCAGCACCTTGCTGATGTCTTGCGCCTGCACCGCCAGGCCTTCGGCTTTATTGGAGGCGCCGAGCACTTCGTCCACCAGGTTCTGGATCGAGCTGATGGTTTCGCTGATCTGGTAGTGGCCGTGCTTGCTGTCTTCGTCAGACGCCTTGGACGCCTCGGCGCTGGACACCGCATTGCCCGCCACCTCATCCACCGCCGCGCTCATCTGGGTCACGGCGGTCGCGGCCTGTTCGATTTCATCGTTCTGCGCTTGCAGGCCACGGGTGCTCTGTTCCATCACCGAGCTCATTTCTTCGGCGGCCGAGGCCAGTTGTTGCGCCGACTCGCTGATGCCGCGAATGGTGGTTTGCAACTGCGCCTGCATGGTGGCCAGGGCCGTCAACAAGTGCGCCGGCTCATCCTGGCCGCGCACGACGATGGGCTGGCTCAAGTCGCCGGCAGCGATGGTGCGTGCCACGCTCAGCGCCTGGCCGAGGGGCGTGGTGATGCTGCGGGTCAACAGCCACGCCAGGACCAGGGTGGCCAGCAGCGCGAACGCGATGATTAGGCCGACCACCCATTGTGCGTTCACATACATCTGCGCCGCCGAGGCCACCGCGGCTTCGACGCCGTTCTGGTTAAAGACGATCAGCTCTTCCAGGCTTTTGCTGAGGATCACACCCTGGGGCGCCAGGCGCGTGTTGAGCAGGTCGATGGCGTCTTGTTGCTGATCCTTGTCCACCAGCGCGACGATCTGCCCGACCAGGTTGAGATAGGCGTCCACGTTGACCTTGAGTTGCTTGAGTTTTTCGCCTTCTTCGGCGTCGCTGAGCAGGCTTTCGTGATGCTGCAGCAGGGTTTGCAGTTCGCTGCGGTAGCGGCCGAGCAGGCTTTTGCTGGTGTCACGAATCCGCGATTCGTCGGTGGTCGCCAGGCGCAAAGCCTCCAGGCGGATGCTGGCCACGTAGGCGGCGCTGTCGTGGATATTCTCGATGCTCGGCATCCACGATTGCTCGATCACCAGCGCACTTTCGCGCAGCTTGGCCATCTGCCCCAGGCCAAACAGGCCAACGATCACCAGCAAGCTGGCCAAAACCCCAAAACTCAGACCAGCACGCAAGCCGATCCTCATATTCCTCAATGACATCTCAATGCTCCTTGGGCGATTAGAACCTGTTCCCGGGCCGGCCTTTTAGCCTTGTTAGAGGGGGAAAGGGCGCGCTGTATAGCAAAGTGCCACTAATGAGGTAATCAGGGTTTCCCTTACGGTGTATCAAGATGGTTACAGAGCGATGCCGGCCATTGCGCTGCCGGGTTTTCGCCCGCACAGCGCCAGGCAGCGCCGTTGTAGGCGTCTGGCGAAAACATCCTGCGACTTTTTGGTGCGTTTATTGACCGATTGGTCGAATTAAAAAATTGAAAATAAATGTACGAGATGAACGAAGTTGTACAACGCGCCCGGAAAAATCGTCCTTCTCCTGCCTTCCTACACTGGCTAAGCTCAGGGCTTCCAGATACCCGTAGAGGTTTCCCGCATGTCGCCATCCACCCCCGCCCTCGCCATCGCCCGGATGATCCTTGATGGCTTCGACGATTACCGTGAGCACTTTCGCCAGATCACCGATGGCGCCCGCGAGCGCTTCGAAAAGGCCCAGTGGCAGCAGGGGCAGGCGGCGTCGGCGGCGCGGATCAACCTGTATGAAGAGAAGGTCGGCGAAGTGACCACGCGCCTGCACGCCGGTTTCGACGCCACGGTGCTGCTGGACATCGACCTGTGGCCCCTGGTGAAAAGCGCCTACATCGGCCTGATCGACCTGCGCTTTGACGATGAACTCTCCGAGACCTGGTACAACTCGATCTTCTGCGGCCTGTTCAGCCATGACCTTATCAGCGACGGCTGCATGTTCATCCACACCACCCGGCCCAGCCTGCGCCGGGCCCGCGCGGCGCAAACGCGCACCTATGCACCGGCGGGCAATATCGGCGCGATGCTGGCGCAGATCTTCGCCGACTATCGCTTCGGCGAGCCTTACGCCGACTTGCCCGCCGACCTGCGCCGCCTTGAAGCCCAACTGCGCGAGAACCTGCCGGACTGGGTGTGCAAAGACCCCGACCTCAAGGTCGAGCTGTTTTCCTCGGTGCTCTACCGCAATAAAGGCGCCTACCTCGTAGGACGCATCTACACCCGCGACGAGCAATGGCCGCTGGTGATCCCGCTGCTGCACCGCGAAGGGCAGGGCATCCAGATCGATGCGCTGATTACCGACGAAGCCGATGTGTCGATCATCTTTTCGTTTACCCGCTCCTACTTCATGGTCGATGTGCCGGTGCCGGCGGAGTTCATCGGCTTTCTGCGGCGCATCCTGCCGGGCAAGCACATTGCCGAGCTGTACACCTCCATCGGCTTCTACAAGCACGGCAAGTCGGAGTTCTACCGCGCGCTGATTAACCACCTTGCCAGCACCGATGACCAGTTCATCATGGCCCCCGGCGTGCGCGGCATGGTCATGAGCGTGTTCACGCTGCCGGGCTTCAACACCGTGTTCAAGATCATCAAGGACCGCTTTTCGCCGTCGAAAAACGTCAACCGCGCCACCGTGATCGAGAAATATCGCCTGGTCAAAAGCGTCGACCGCGTAGGACGCATGGCCGACACCCAGGAATTCGCCGACTTCCGTTTCCCCCTCAGCAAATTCGAACCCGAGTGCCTGGCCGAACTGCTGGAGGTCGCCGCTGGCACCGTCGAAGTCGAAGGCGATACGGTGCTGATCCGCCACTGCTGGACCGAGCGGCGCATGACCCCGCTCAACCTCTACCTGGAAAACGCCAACCCCGCCCAGGTACGCGAAGCCCTTGAAGACTACGGCCTGGCCATCAAGCAACTGGCGGCGGCGAATATCTTCCCCGGCGACATGCTGCTGAAAAACTTCGGTGTTACCCGCCACGGCCGCGTGGTGTTCTACGACTACGACGAAATCTGCTTTCTCACCGAAGCCAACTTCCGCCATATCCCCGCACCGCGCACCCCCGAGGACGAAATGGCCTCCGAGCCCTGGTACTCCATCGGCCCGCTGGATGTGTTCCCCGAAGAGTTCCCGCCGTTCCTGTTCGCCGATGCCGGCCAGCGCAAGCTGTTCGATGAACTGCACGGCGAGCTGTATAACGCCGACTACTGGAAAGGCCTGCAGGACGCGATTCGTGCGGGCAAGGTCATCGATGTGTTCCCGTACCGGCGCAGAGAACCGGTGTGACGCGGCCCCCTGTGGGAGCGGGCTTGCCCGCGAATGCGGTGTATCAGCGATGCATGCGCTGACTGACACACCG
>NZ_JANLGL010000289.1:0-5571 GCF_024655625.1 Pseudomonas sp. 18.1.10 | reverse complement strand
CCGAGCCTAGGCGAGGCACCGAGTGTTGGGGCAAGAGCCCTTTGGTTACTTTGGGCTGGGCCGGCACTCCGGCTTTTCCAAAGTGACCCGCCGTAAGGGCGGAACCATAAGCCGCCGTTACCCAAAAAATGGATATGTACACCGATAGACCGCTATCGCAGACAAGCCAGCTCCCACAGTTTGAACCGGTTGTATCAGTGAACATTGCGAAATGTTTCATCGAATGCGAAACTGACGTAATTGTGAATACTTATCATCTAGCCCCGCCGCCACCCACCCCACGCATCCTCATCATCGAGGATGACGTCGAACTGTGCACCCATCTCAGCAACCACCTCAGCCGCCGTGGCTTCGCCTTGAACAGCGCCCATCGCGGCGATCAAGGCCTGGACATGGCGCTGCATTCGCCGGTCGAGCTGATCCTGCTGGACATCATGCTACCCAACGAAAGCGGCCTGAATATCCTCGCGCGCCTGCGCCACGAGCGTGGTACGCCGGTGATCCTCATGTCGGCCCTGGGCGCCGAGCAGGACCGCATCACCGGCTTCAGCCAGGGCGCGGATGATTACCTGCCCAAGCCGTTCAGCCTGGCCGAACTCGACGTGCGCATCGACGCCTTGCTGCGCCGCGTAGCGATCGATTGCGGGACACGCGCACCGCCGTTGGCGGCGCGTCCATCAGCATTGGCCTTCGACAGTTATGCAAGGGACGTCAGCTGCAATGGCGTTAACGCCGGGCTGACCTCTTCTGAGTTCCGCCTGCTGTGTACGCTCCACGAGCACCACGGCGAGGCGCTGACCAAGGCCTTCCTCTATCAGCACGTGCTGCATCGGCCCTACACCCGCCTGGACCGTGGCCTGGATGTGCATGTGTGCAACCTGCGGCGCAAACTCGTGGCCATCGATGTTCAGGGCCTGCGCATCGACGCCGTGCGTCACCAAGGCTACGTGCTGATGGTCGACGGCGCCTGATGCAGCGTCGTCACCCACTGCTGTGGAAAATGGCGCTGCTGCAAGTGGGCTTCTGCGTGCTGCTGGTGTGGCTGGTGTGGAGCTGGGGTTTGCAGGTGGAGCGCAACACCTACTTTCTGGAAGCGCCGGACCGCATCGCGTTGGCCGCGTATGCCGCCGAGGCTGAGCAGGTTGCAGCCACTGGCGATGCCGACGCCGTTGAGCGCTGGCGCCTGGCCTTGCAGCAGCGTGAACACACCTGGGTCGCCGTGCTGGATGACTACCTGCACAGCCTCGGCACCACGCCGCTGAATGCCGAGCAGGTCAGCCACCTGACCTTTATGCGCAAGCTCAGTTGGCCGATGAGCAAGCGCCTCGACGATGAACTGCCCTACGTCAGCATCGCCTTTCCCCAACACCCCGAACGCGGCCGGCTGGTGATGCAATTGCCCGAGCGCCTGTTGCCACCAGGGCTCACGCCGTGGACCCACGTGTTCACCCACGGCGTGGTGCCGGTGCTGCTGGCACTGGGCCTGGGCTTGCTGCTGTACCGGCATCTGGTGCAGCCGCTGAATGAACTGCGCGAGCGCGCCAATGCGCTGAGTGCGGGCGACCTGGCGCCGCTGGCCAGCAGCAGCGTGACCCGGCGCCCGGATGAATTGGGCGAGTTGGCCCGCGCCTACGAACACATGGCCGAGCGCCTGCGCCAGAGCCTCAACCAGCAGCGCCAATTGCTGCGCACCTTGTCCCATGAGATCCGCACTCCGCTGGCGCGCTTGAAAATCGCCAGCGACAGCGGCCTGCCGCCCGAGCAGTTGCAGCAACGCCTGTCTCGCGAAGTTGAGGAAATGCGCCGGCTGGTGGACGACTCCCTCAACCTGGCCTGGCTCGACACCGAAAAGCCGCGCCTGGATGCCGAAGAGGTGGTGGTGGCCTCGGTGTGGGAAGCCCTGGTGCAAGACGCGCATTTCGAAACCGGCTGGCCGCTGGAAGCGTTGGTGTGTGAACTGGACAGCACCTGCCTGCTGCACGTGCACCTCAACAGCTTCGCCCAGGCCCTGGAAAATATCCTGCGCAACGCCATCCGCCATTCGCCGTACAACGGGGTGATCCGTTTGAGCGGCCAGCGTGAAGGCGATCACTGGTGCCTGGTGATCGAAGACCAGGGCCCGGGCGTGGCCGAGGCCGATCTGGAGCGCATCTTTGAAGCCTACCTGCGCCTGGACGGCACTGTCGGCAGCGGCTTTGGCCTGGGCTTGAGCATTGCCCGGCGCGCCATCGAATTGCAGGGCGGGGCGCTGTGGGCCACCTGCGGCAGCCAGGGCCTGCGCATGCACCTGCGTCTGCCGGCGGCAAATGTTTAGAAAGTTAAGTTGCTTTACTCGTTATTGCATCTGATTATCATCTGCGATCTTTGATGGCCCGCCGCTATCGGTCGGGTTGACGTTTGGAGATCGCCCCATGTTCCGCTTGTCCCTGCTTGCCGTGAGTATTTGCAGTGTGTTGCCCATCGCCGGTTTCGCCGCCGAGGCCGAAGCGCCCGCGCAGATGGAACTGCCGACCCAGACCGTGTTGGGCACCGCGCAGGAAGAAATCAAGCAGATGCCCGGCGTGTCGATCATCACCGCCGAGGACATCAAGAAGCGTCCACCGGCCAATGACCTCTCGGAAATCATCCGCACCATGCCTGGCGTCAACCTCACCGGCAACTCCAGCAGCGGCCAGCGCGGCAACAACCGCCAGATCGACATCCGTGGCATGGGCCCGGAAAACACCCTGATCCTGGTGGACGGCAAACCGGTGAGCAGCCGCAACTCGGTGCGCTATGGCTGGCGCGGCGAGCGGGACAGCCGGGGCGACACCAACTGGGTGCCAGCCGATCAAGTGGAACGCATCGAAGTCATCCGTGGCCCGGCCGCCGCGCGTTACGGCAACGGCGCGGCGGGCGGCGTGGTCAACATCATCACCAAGCAACCCGGCAGCGAGACCCACGGCTCGGCGACGATCTACCACAACTTCGCCCAGCACAAGGAAGAGGGCGAGACCGAACGCATGAACTTCGGCCTCAACGGCCCGCTCACCGACAACCTCAGCTACCGCGTCTACGGCAATATCGCCAAGACCAACGCCGACGATGCCGACATCAACAGCGGCCACGAGTCGACGCGCTACGGCAACCAGATCGGCACACTGCCAGCGGGCCGCGAAGGCGTGCGCAACAAGGACGTCAACGGCCTGCTCAGCTGGAAAATGACCCCTGAGCAAACCCTCGACCTGGAGGCCGGTTTCAGCCGCCAGGGCAACCTCTACACCGGCGACACGCAGAACACCAACAGCAACGCCAGCGTGAAAAGCATGCTCGGCCATGAGACCAACATCCTCTACCGCGAACACTACGCGCTGACCCACCGTGGCGAATGGGATTTCGGCAGCAGCCTGGCCTACCTGCAATACGAAAAGACCCGCAACAGCCGCATCAACGAAGGCCTCGCGGGCGGCACCGAAGGCATCTTCGCCAACACCGATTTCTACACCACCACCCTGCGCGACCTGACTGCCCACGGGGAAGTCAGCCTGCCGCTGCACGCCGGTTTCGAGCAGGTACTGACCCTGGGCACCGAGTGGGTCGAGTCCAAGCTTGACGACCCGAGCGCCAACACCCAGACCACCACCGCCGGCGGCAGCGTGGCCGGGCTGAGCAGCACTAACCGCAGCAGCACCTCGTCGTCGCGGATCTTCTCGGTGTTTGCCGAAGACAACATCGAACTGCGCCCCGGCACCCGCCTGACCCCCGGCCTGCGCCTGGACCACCACGATATCGTCGGCGACAACTGGAGCCCGTCGCTGAACCTGTCTCAGGTGCTCACCGATACCCTGACCCTGAAGGCCGGCATCGCCCGCTCGTACAAGGCGCCGAACCTGTATCAGCTCAATCCCAACTACCTGCTGTACAGCAACGGCCAGGGTTGCTACGGCTCGACCAAGAGCTGCTACCTGCAAGGCAACGCCGACCTTGAGGCGGAAACCAGCGTCAACAAAGAGCTGGGGATCGAGTACCGCAACGCCGGCGTGGTCGCGGGGCTGACGTACTTCCGCAATGACTACAAGAACAAGATCGAGTCCGGCCTGACGCCGGTGGGCACCGCCACTGGCGGCACGGGCACCACGGCCGGGGCCAACGTGTTCCAGTGGGAAAACGTGCCCAAGGCACTGGTCGAAGGGCTCGAAGGCAACCTCACCTTGCCGTTGGCCGATTCGCTGACCTGGACCAACAATTTCACCTACATGCTGCAATCGAAAAACAAACAGACCGGCGATGTGCTCTCGGTCACGCCCAAGTACACCCTCAACTCGATGCTCGACTGGCAGGCCACGCAAGACCTGTCCCTGCAAGCGAACGTGGCCTGGTACGGCAAGCAGACCCCGAAAAAATACGACTACCACGGCTACCGCGTGACCGGCTCGTCGAACAACCAACTGTCGCCGTATGCGATTGCCGGCGTGAGCGGCACCTATGCCATCACCAAGAACCTGAGCCTCACGGCCGGCGTGGACAACGTCTTCGACAAACGCCTGTGGCGCGAAGGCAATGCCCAGGGCGTGAACAATATCGACGGTGCGGGCGCGGCGACTTACAACCAGTCCGGGCGGACCTTGTTCACCAGCCTGACGGCGTCGTTCTGATGCGCCGGGGGATTTTTCTGGCGCTGCTGTTTACCTCGTTCGTCTACGCCAAGCCGGCACCGGACCAACTGATGGACGCCCCGGTGTTGCGTGAAGCCAGCGACTACAGCTTCAGCACCCTGGAACTGGACTCCGCCGACGGCGCGCGGCACTACCGCATCTGGCTGGGGCGCCCGCTCAAGGTCAGCGCGGCCAACCCGGTCGCCTACCTGCTGGACGGCAACGCGGCCATGGCGGCGCTGGACACTGAACTGCTTAACCGCCTGTCCCACAGCGCCACGCCGCCAGTGCTGGTGGCGGTGGGGTACGCCACACCGCTGCGCATCGAACGCAACGCGCGCACCTTCGACTACACGCCGCGCGTGGGTGAGGGCGCCCAGCGCGACCCACTGACCGACGTGGCCAGTGGCGGCGCGGAGCAGTTTCTCGACCTGCTCACCCAGCAGATCCGCCCGCTGATAGACCAGCGGTTGGAGGAGAAGCCCAAGCGGCAGCTGTTGTGGGGGCATTCCTATGGCGGCTTGTTGGTGCTGTACACCCTGATGACCCGGCCGGAGGCGTTTGACGAGTACGCGGCGGCCAGCCCATCGTTGTGGTGGAACGGCGGGGTGATTCACACCGAAGGCTTGGCGCAGCGCTTGAAGGGCAAACATCCGACATTGCTGATGATGCGCGGGGATGAGGAGCCTGCGAGCCCGTCCAGGCAGGTCGGGCCGAAAGGGGATGGGGCGGCGAAGAAACTGCTGGCGGATTTGCAGCGGGTGGAGGGGTTGAAGGTGCGGTATCAGGCATTTCCCGGGTTGGGGCATGGGCCGATGTTGGCGGCGTCACTGCGCTATACCTTGGAACACCTAAGCCAGCCATAGCGCAATTCAAAATGTGGGAGCTGGCTTGCCTGCGATGGCGGTGGATCAGTCACTGATGTGCAAACTGACTC
>NZ_JANLGL010000288.1:0-5578 GCF_024655625.1 Pseudomonas sp. 18.1.10 | reverse complement strand
GACTGATACACCGCCTTCGCGAGCAAGCCCGCTCCCACACAAGCCCGCTCCCACAGTTTTGACCGCGTGGTGTCAGATCAAGCCAGTGCGGTTTCGGCAGGCGAAACAATACTGGTCTTGCCCCCCCGAGACTTACCGGAACTCAAGTACTCGGCAATCGACTCCTGGGTCACTTCCCCAAGGAACACCCGCTCCGCATCCATCACCGGCAACCACGAGCGGTTGAACTCATACATGCGCGACAACAGGATGCGCAAATGCTCGTCATACGCCGCCGTGGCGTTGAACTCGCGCAGGTACTGGCCGCAGGTGCCGCTCTGACGGTGCAGGTCGCGACGTCGTACATAACCCAGCGCCTTGTTCTCGGCGCAGGTCACCACTACATAGCGGCGGTCAAGTTCGTCCATCAGTTCCAGCGCGTCGGCCACCGGGGTTTCCGGGCTGACCGATGGCGCGTTGTCTGCCGCGTCCTCGGCCTTCACCAGCAACAGGCGCTTGAGGGTGCTGTCCTGGCCGACGAAATTGCTGACGAACTCGTCGGCGGGATGCGCCAGCAGCGTGTCCGGGTGGTCGATCTGCAACAGCTTGCCGGCGCGGAAGATGGCGATCTTGTCACCCAGTTTGATCGCTTCGTCGATGTCGTGGCTGACCATAATCACGGTCTTGTTCAGCGCGCGTTGCATCTCGAAGAACTCGTTCTGGATCATCTCGCGGTTGATCGGGTCGACCGCGCCGAACGGCTCATCCATCAGCAGCAGTGGCGCATCGGCCGCCAGTGCGCGGATCACGCCGATCCGCTGTTGCTGGCCGCCGGACAACTCACGCGGGTAGCGATGCAGATACTGCTTGGGCTCCAGCTTTATCATGCTCATCAATTCGCGGGCGCGGTCGTGGCATTTCTGTTTGTCCCAGCCGAGCAATTTCGGCACGACCACGATGTTTTCCTCGATGGTCATGTTGGGGAACAGGCCGATCTGCTGGATCACATAACCGATGTTGCGACGCAGGGTCACGGCGTCGAGGTCGGTGGTGTCTTCGCCATTGATGAGGATCTTGCCCGAGGTCGGCTTTATCAAGCGGTTGATCATTTTCAGCGTGGTGCTCTTGCCGCAGCCCGAAGGGCCGAGGAACACGCAAATTTCGCCTTCATTGACGGTCAGGCTTACATCGTTCACGGCGGTGACAGTCTTGCCGTTGCTTTGGAAGGTCTTGGACAGGTTTTGAAGTTCGATCATTTGAGCAATCCTTTTGGAGTCAGCGAGCGTTGCAGCCATTGCAAGAGCAGGTCAGCGAAGATGGCCAGGAGGCTGACCAGTACGGCGCCGACGATCAGCATCGACATGTCGCTGCGGCTGATGGCAGCCAGAATCAGTACACCCAGGCCACCGGCGCCGATGGTGGCGGCAATGGTCATCACGCCGATGTTCATCACCACGGCGGTGCGTACACCGGCGAGGATCACCGGCACGGCGATGGGCAGCTCGACCATGCGCAGGCGCTGGCCGAAGGTCATGCCGATGCCGCGCGCGGCCTCGCGAATGCCCGGTTCCACGCCGGTCAGGGCCAGGTAGGTGTTACGCATGATCGGCAGCAGGGAGTAGAGGAACACGGCGGTGATCGCCGGCATCGGCCCCAGGCCCTGGCCGAATTTCGAGTAGAACGGCAGCAGCAGGCCGAACAGGGCGATGGACGGCACGGTCAGCAGCACCGTGGCGCTGGCTTGCAGCGGGCCGGCCAAGGCGGGAAAGCGCGTCATCAGGATGCCCAGGGGCACGCCGATGAAGATCGCGAGGATCACGGCGATACCGACCAGGGTGATGTGCTGCCAGGTCAGGTGCAGGACTTGGGCCCAATCAAGATGGGAAAAGGCGTTCAGGAATTCCATGTCTTCTCCTATTAGTTGATGGGGTGCTGGCGCAGAAAGTCAGCGGCAACGGCGGAAGGGCTTTCGTGGTCGACATCGACCCGCGCATTCAGCTGGCGCATGGTTTCATCGTCGAACAGCGCGGCCAGCGGCTTGAGCTCGGCGGCCAATTGCGGGTGGGCATCGAGATAAACCTGACGCACCACGGGCGCGGCGGTGTAGTCCGGGAAGTAGTGCTTGTCGTCTTCCAGCAGCTTCAACTTGAAGGCACTCAGGCGCCCGTCGGTGGTGTAGACCAAACCGGCAAACACCTGGCCGTTGCGCAAGGCGGTGTAGACCAGGCCGGCGTCCATCTGCCGGGTGTTCTTGCGGGTCAGGTTCATGTCATACAGCTTGACCATGCCGGCCAGGCCGTCGGAGCGGTTGGCGAACTCGGTGTCCAGGGCCACCAGGCGATGGGCTTGGGCGTCGTCCGCCACGGCTTGGGTCAGGTCGCTGATGCTGTTGATCTCGGGATGCTCGGCGGCCACCTTCTCCGGTAGCGCCAGGGCGTAGGTGTTGCTGAACCGCGATGGGGCGAGCCAGACCAGGCCTTTTTTCGCGTCGAGTTCTTTCACTCGGGCGTAGGACTGTTCGCTGTCGAGTTTCTCGTCCACATGGTTGTAGGCCACCAGCGACACGCCGGTGTATTCCCAGATCAGGTCCAGTTGCCCGCTTTCCTGGGCGCTGCGCGCCAGGTTGCTACCCAGGCCACCGGTCACGCGGGTGTCATAGCCCTTGGTGCGCAGGTACTGGGAGGTGATTTCGGCGAGCAGGGTCTGTTCGGTGAACACCCGGGCGCCGATGCGGATGACGGGCTTTTCAGCGGCTTGCGCAAAACCTGCACACAGCAGGACGCAGCTCAGTATCAATGTCAGCTTTTTCATGTCGGTTCCTTAAGACGCGCGCAACCCGCGTTCCAGCCAGAGGCGGCTGGCCAGGGTCACCAGACCGTCAAGCAGCAAGGCCAGCAACGCGGTACACGCGGCGCCGAGCAGCAATTGCGGCTGGTTGTTCAGGGCGATGCCCGGGAAGATCAGGCTGCCCAGGCTGTTGGCGCCGATCAGGAACGCCAGTGGCGCGGTGCCGACGTTGATCGCCAGGGCCACGCGCACGCCGCCGATGATGATCGGCACGGCGTTGGGCAACTCCACGCGCAGCAGGACCTGGCGCGGCGTCATGCCGATGCCGGTGGCGGCTTCTTTCAGGGAACCCTGGACGTTTTTCAGGCCTTCGTAGGTGTTGCGCACGATGGGCAGGAGGGAGGCGAGGAACAGCGCGAAGATCGCCGGGCCGCTGCCGATGCCGAGGACGCCGAGGGCGATGGCCAGTACGGCCAGGGGAGGGACGGTGTTGCCGATGTTGAATATCTGCATGAAGCGTTCTGCGCGCCCGACCATGTTAGGTCGGCTGAGCAGGATACCGGCGGGGATGCCCACGACAAGGGCGGCCAGCATGGAGACTAGAACGAGGATCAGGTGTGCTTGCAGGTAAAACAACAAATCGTCGCGGTACAGTTCGATCGTGTTGATGCCGATCCAGTGGACCAGCAGGGCCAGGAGGGCGACGACAACCGCTCCTCCTATCAGCCCTTTGCCATAGCGAATAGCCACAGGCGGACTCCTTTTTTCTTTTGTCGGCGAACACATTTCCGAGCGGCAATGCCATTCCTGGCTGTCGGCGAATGAGTTCGCGAAAAGCAGCTTGGTCATGTCGGTAAGACGGCATGAGATCAAGCCATGAGCGCAGCCTCGTCAGGCTAACTTGCTGATTTATCAGCCCCTGTTCCGAGTGCGGTAGCAGGGGAGTGGACGTCTCGACCTTTTAAAAGGTTCCACACTTGGCAGCATTTAGCCACCCCCAATCGGGTGAACGGTGGTCCGGCGCCCGGGGTTTGCGCTATACTCGCCGCCCTTTTTTGACTCACCTGCCAGGCGATTTCCCATGACCCACCAGGCCGCCGAAGTCGCGAAACGCCGCACTTTCGCCATTATTTCCCACCCCGATGCCGGTAAAACCACCATCACCGAAAAACTCTTGCTGATGGGCAAGGCAATCGCTGTGGCCGGCACGGTGAAATCCCGCAAATCCGACCGCCATGCCACCTCCGACTGGATGGAAATGGAAAAACAACGGGGTATTTCCATTACCACGTCGGTCATGCAGTTCCCGTATCGCGACCACATGGTCAACCTGCTCGACACCCCGGGCCACGAAGACTTCTCCGAAGATACCTACCGCACCCTGACCGCCGTGGACTCGGCGCTGATGGTCCTCGACGGCGGTAAAGGCGTCGAGCCACGTACCATCGCGCTGATGGACGTGTGCCGTCTGCGTGATACGCCCATCGTCAGCTTCATCAACAAACTCGACCGCGACATCCGCGACCCGATCGAGCTGTTGGATGAGATCGAAGCGGTCCTGAAGATCAAGGCCGCACCGATCACCTGGCCGATTGGTTGCTACCGCGACTTCAAGGGCGTGTACCACCTGGCCGACGACTACATCATTGTCTACACCGCCGGCCACGGTCACGAGCGCACCGAAACCAAGATCATCGAGAAGCTCGACTCGGACGAAGCCCGCGCCCACCTGGGTGACGAGTACGACCGTTTTGTCGACCAGCTGGAACTGGTGCAGGGCGCCTGCCATGAATTCAACCAGCAGGAATTCCTCGACGGCCAACTGACCCCGGTGTTCTTTGGTACGGCGTTGGGCAACTTCGGTGTCGACCACGTACTCGACGCCGTTGTGGATTGGGCGCCGAAGCCGTTGGCCCGTGTCGCCAACGAGCGCACCGTGGAGCCTGTGGAAGAGAAATTCACCGGCTTCGTGTTCAAGATCCAGGCGAACATGGACCCGAAACACCGCGACCGCATCGCCTTTATGCGCATCTGCTCCGGCAAATACGAAAAAGGCATGAAGATGCGCCATGTGCGCACCGGCAAGGACGTGCGCATCGGCGACGCCCTGACGTTCTTCTCCTCCGAGCGTGAACAGCTGGAAGAAGCCTACGCCGGCGACATCATCGGCCTGCACAACCACGGCACCATCCAGATCGGCGACACCTTCACCGAAGGCGAAGCGCTGGGCTTCACCGGTATCCCGCACTTCGCCCCGGAACTGTTCCGCCGCGTACGCCTGCGTGACCCGCTGAAATCCAAGCAACTGCGCCAGGGCCTGCAGCAACTCGCGGAAGAGGGCGCCACCCAGGTGTTCTTCCCCGAGCGCAGCAACGACATCATCCTCGGCGCCGTCGGTGTGCTGCAGTTCGATGTGGTGGCCAGCCGCCTGAAAGAGGAATACAAGGTTGAGTGCTCGTATGAGCCGATCACCGTGTACTCCGCGCGCTGGATCGACTGCAGCGATAAGAAGAAGTTGGAAGAGTTCTGCAACAAGGCCGTGGAAAACCTCGCGGTGGACGGCGGTGGTCACCTGACCTACCTGGCGCCGACCCGCGTGAACCTGGCGCTGATGGAAGAGCGCTGGCCGGATGTGAAATTCCGCGCGACCCGCGAGCACCACTAAGGGCTGAGCGGTAAATAGAAGGGTGAAGCTGTCATGGCTTCACCCTTTTTCATGCCCAACACAAAACTAACGGTGGGAATGGGCTTGTGTGGGAGCGGGCTTGCTCGCGAATGCGGTGGATCATCCAGCAGATGCTGTGAATAACAC
>NZ_JANLGL010000287.1:0-5581 GCF_024655625.1 Pseudomonas sp. 18.1.10 | reverse complement strand
TCAGTCAACATCTCCAGCGACTGACACACTGCATTCGCGAGCAAGCCCGCTCCCACATAAGATTTTTGCCAACAGGTGGTTGTTACTCGGCTTCGGGCACACCCTTCTCCCACGCCGACCAGTTCTTGAGGATCGCCTGCACCAGCGGATTGCCCGTGCGGTACAGGTTCTCCAGCGCCGGCACAAACCCACCCTGGTCGGCGTACTTCAGCAGGTTGTCCACTTCGCTGTAGCCCGGATACGGCCGGTCGAAGTCCGAACCCGCGCGCACCACGGCCAAGCGCTGGATATCCACCAGCCCCTCGCGGCTGGCCCGCAGCAGCGCTTCATAGGTGGAGTTGTCCTCCTGCTGGGTGGTGCAGTACTCACCCTTGTTATCCGTCAACAATTTGGTCCACACCTCGGCGCGCTCGCTCAAGCGCGTGCCGGAAAACCAGGTGTTGCCCGCCAGGGTGTCGCAGCGGGTGACCTGTGGCGGCTGGTTGGCCGGGGCGGCGGGGTAGTGTTTGCGCCAGGCGGCAGATTCCTTGCTTTCCGTCA
Source organism: Pseudomonas sp. 18.1.10 (assembly GCF_024655625.1). Classification (NCBI taxonomy): domain Bacteria; kingdom Pseudomonadati; phylum Pseudomonadota; class Gammaproteobacteria; order Pseudomonadales; family Pseudomonadaceae; genus Pseudomonas; species Pseudomonas sp. 18.1.10. Next base: position 5,041 of record NZ_JANLGL010000287.1, on the reverse strand, counting down.
GCTCGACCTGGTGCGACAGGGCAAACGCCTTGGCCTGCAACTTGGGGTTTAGCTCAAACACTTCGGTCTTGTAGTCCAGTGGCGGTTTCTCGTTGGGACCTTTGGTGTTGATGCCGATATAGCCGGTCGGCCAATCCTTGGGCGCATCCCGCGAGTCCAACTCCCATTGCGTGCCGAACTCCACCAGGTAATGGGCCCAGGCCGCGGTGCCGATGGTGCCGTGCTTGGGGCTGATGCCGGCGATCCCGGCGATCAGGAAGTAGCTCTGGCGCAGGTCGAACTTGGGCGACAAGGCCAGGGCCAGGGTGGACGCGGCGGCGTTGGTCTGGCCCATGCCGGTGACGAGCAGGCAGACATCCTGGGTATTGCAGCGGATCACCGGGTATTCGGCAGAGAGGCCCGGTACGCGGACTTCCTGCTTGAGTTGCAGGCGGTCGATCCAGGTCTGCGCTTCCGGGGCGAACATGGTGATGAGCATGACTTTGGGTTTGATCGGTGCATCTGCCAATACCATAGGGGCCAGCAGTGCCAGGCCGACCGTCATCGAGAGACGAGTAAACAGTTTCATCCAAAGCTCCTTTATCAGAATTGATAACCCACGCCGGCGTAGTAGCCCCAGCCGTCCGAACGCGCACGGAAGTTGCCTTCGCCGAAGTTCAACTCGCTGCCATCCTCCCAGTTGCCGCCGTTATGAAAGTAACGGCCGACCAGGGTGAACCGCAGGTGGGTAAACGAATACAGCAGCACATTGGTCGCCACCAACGAGTTGGCGGTGCGCGCCGGGTTGTCCTTGTGCAGGTCCGAGCCAAAGTCGTAGTTGGTGAAGCCGATATAGGTCAGCGAGGCACCGTTGTCGAACTTGCCGATGGGCACGATGTACTTCATTTGCGCGCGGTAGCCGTCCCACGAATATTCATTGCTGGCGCCGTAGTTTTCCCACTGGTAGCGCCCGTAGAAGTTGGCCGACAGATTGACCCGCGAGTGGGTGTCGATGTCGGTGCCCAGGCCGCTGTACAGGGTGTTGGCACGGTTGGCCTTGTTGCTGCCGTGGTCGTAGATCCAGTCGAACGCGACGTACCATTCCTTGAACGGCCCGATGGCCAGGCTGCGGCCCGCGAGGTAGTCGATGGAGATGCGCGGCTCGTGCTCCATGAACACCGGCGAGCCATGGTCCCACACGCCTTTGTCATTACTGTTACCGATGCCGAGGATCTTCGGCACGTCGATATAGCCATAGAGTTCGAAGGGGCCCTTGCGGCCGAAGTACTCGTATTCCAGGTAAATATCGTCGGACGGCTTGGGGCCGAAGCTGATGTCTTTGCTGCCGATCAATGTCAGGTCCTGGTTGAACCAGTCCGACAGGTACACGCCTTTTTTCGTCGGGCTGGCTTCCGGGCTGAGGGTTTCGCCCTGTGCTGAGTCATCGACGGGTTTTTCCTGCGCCAAAATGGGCGCGCTGAGTAGTCCCGTAACGGCGGCCAGTAGCAGGGAAACACCAAGGGCGGCAGGGTGCCTTGCGGTGGAATGCATTGAAAATCCCTATTCGTACGCGGTTTGGACCCGAATCTGTGGGTCGTGGTGAACTTGGCTGGCAAGTTCGTTCCGCAAACGTTTGCATAGGCTGTACCAACTTTGACTATTGGCTTGAATAGACTGGAAAAAAGCGCGATTAATCGACCTTTTGGTCAGAATTGACCCGGTGTCATTTTGTCGAGGGGATGAACCGGTGCAGCGCGGTTTCCCGGCGGTAATCGCTCGGCGTTTGATTCATCTCGATGCGAAAGTGCCGGTTGAAATTGGACAGGTTGGCGTAGCCCACTTCAAAGCAGATCGCCGCCACGGACATCTCGCTTTGCAGCAACAAACGGCAGGCGCGTTGCACGCGGAACTTGCGCATCAGGTCGATAAAACCGTGGCCGGTGTTGCGCTTGAAAAAGCGTGAAAAGCCTGGCTCGCTCATCTCCAGCTGTTGCGCAATCACCGACAGGCGCACATCCCCGGTGAGTTCGCGCATCAGGTAGTCGAAGGCCTTGTTGATGCGCTCGGCGCTGCGTGCATCCAGGGTGGGCGCGTAGCACGGGCTGGCCAGCGCCTGCACGTGCTGTGGCGGGGCGCTCTTGAGGGTGTCGAGCAGTTGCAGGAACAGCACCAGCCGCTGCAGGCCCTGGGCGTTGCCGATGTCTTCCATCAAGACCGCTGCGCGCAGCGCCGTGTCGCCGTGAAATTGCAGGCCGCGCCGGGCTTGCTCGAACAATGGCTGCAAGTCGCCCAGTTCCGGCAGCGTCTTGCGCAGGGCGAGCAGGGCGGCGCCGTCGAATTGCAGCACCACGTCACGGCCCTCGAGGTACTCGCCGGGGGCCAGTTCGCCGATCCAGTCGTGGGGCAGGTCGGGGCCGATCAGGGCGACGTGGCCGGCACTGAAGGCGCCGATGTAATCGCCTGCGACCAGCTTGCCGCTGCCTTGGCGGATCAGGTGGAGTTCAAACTCGGGGTGGTGGTTCCAGCGCGCCAGGTCATAGGGATAGTCGTGTTCGAACCAGCGAAAGCAGTGGTCCGGTTCGGGCAGGATCACTTCCAGTTCAGCGGGGCGGTGCTCGAACAGTTGGGCGCGGCTGACAGGCATGGCGGGGCTTCTTGTTGTTCTTGGTAGCGCTTCAAAATACGCCCCTGCGCGGTGCAGGCGCTACCCCTGGTTTTGCCGGGCACTGATACTTTTTTAACCCGGGGCGCACGGTTAAAAAAGTACCAGTCGCGCATCCGCCACGGGTTTGTGGGGGCTGGGCCAACCTGCTGTAATCGGCGCTCAACAACAAAAACAACAGGTGGATACCGCCATGCTCAAGCTCCCGCAAGCGTTGTTCCTGCTGTCCGGCCTGGCGTTGGCCATGCCCAGCCACGCCGCCGACACCGTGACTATCGCCACGGTCAACAACAGCGACATGATCCGTATGCAGCGCCTGTCCAAGGTGTTCGAAGCACAGCACCCGGACATCCGGCTCAACTGGGTGGTGCTCGAAGAAAACGTGCTGCGTCAACGCCTCACTACGGATATCGCCACCCAGGGTGGCCAATTCGACGTGCTCACCATCGGCACCTACGAAACCCCGTTGTGGGGCGCCAAACACTGGTTGGAGCCGCTGACCCAACTGCCGGCCGATTACGACGTCGACGACATCTTCCCTTCGGTGCGCCAGGGCCTGTCGGTCAACAACACCCTCTACGCGTTGCCGTTCTACGGCGAAAGCACCGTCACCTACTACCGCACCGACCTGTTCCAGCAGGCCGGCCTGAGCATGCCCGCGCATCCGACCTGGACCCAACTCGGCGCCTTCGCCGCCAAGCTCACCGCCAAGGACAAAGACCAATACGGCCTGTGCCTGCGCGGCAAGGCCGGCTGGGGCGAGAACATCGCCTTGCTGAGCACCATGGCCAACGCTTTTGGCGCGCGCTGGTTCGACGAGCAGTGGAAGCCGGAGTTGACCAGCGCGCAATGGACCGCCGCCGCCAATTTCTACGTCAACAGCCTCAAGCAATACGGCCCGCCTGGAGTGTCCAGCAACGGCTTCAACGAAACCCTGGCGCTGTTCAACAGCGGCAAATGCGCGATCTGGGTAGACGCCAGCGTCGCCGGCTCCTTCACCACCGACAAGAGCCAAAGCAAGGTCGCCGACCGCGTAGGCTTTGCCGCCGCGCCCACCGAAGTCACCGACAAAGGCTCCTCGTGGCTGTACGCCTGGTCCCTGGCGATCCCGGCCACGTCCAAGCACAAGGACGCGGCCAAGGCCTTTATCGCCTGGGCCACGTCCAAGGACTACATCCAGCTGGTCGCCGATAAAGAAGGCATCACCAACGTACCGCCCGGCACTCGCCAGTCCACCTACAACGACGCCTACTTGAAAGCCGCGCCGTTTGCCCAGGTGACCCTGGAAATGATGAAACACGCCGATCCGGCGCACCCGTCGGCCCAGCCGGTGCCGTACGTGGGCATCCAGTACGTGACCATCCCCGAGTTCCAGGCCATCGGCACCTCGGTGGGCAAGATGTTCTCGGCGGCGCTGACCGGAGGCATGTCGGTTGACCAGGCGTTGCTCCAGGCGCAGTCCACCACCGAGCGCGAAATGAAACGCGCGGGTTATCCAAAATAATTCTTTAGAGACATGTCCCATGAAACGACTTGAAGGTAAAAGCGCGCTGATCACCGGATCCGCGCGCGGGATCGGCCGCGCGTTTGCCCAGGCCTACATTGCTGAAGGCGCGAGCGTCGCCATCGCCGATATCAACCTGCAACGGGCTCAGGTAACAGCCGCCGAACTGGGGCCACAGGCGTATGCCGTGGAAATGGACGTCACCGACCAGGCCTCCATCGACGCCGCGATCCGCGCCGTGGTGGCTCAGGTCGGCAAGCTCGATATCTTGATCAACAATGCGGCGCTGTTTGATTTGGCGCCAATTGTCGATATCACCCGGGACAGTTATGAGCGGCTGTTTTCGATCAACGTCGCGGGGACGTTGTTCACCTTGCAAGCGGCGGCGCGGCAGATGATCCGTCAGGGGCATGGTGGCAAGATCATCAACATGGCCAGTCAGGCGGGGCGCCGTGGGGAGGCGTTGGTGGCGGTGTATTGCGCGACGAAGGCGGCGGTGATCAGTTTGACGCAGTCGGCGGGATTGGATCTTATCAAGCAGGGGATCAACGTCAATGCCATCGCGCCGGGAGTGGTGGATGGGGAGCATTGGGATGGGGTGGATGCGTTGTTTGCCCGGCATGAGGGGTTGGCGCCGGGGGAAAAGAAGCGAAGGGTAGGCGAGGCGGTGCCGTTTGGGCGGATGGGGACGGCTGGGGATTTGACAGGGATGGCGGTGTTTTTGGCTTCGGCGGAGGCGGATTATGTGGTGGCGCAGACGTATAACGTTGATGGGGGGAATTGGATGAGCTAGGGGGTGTTTTTGGTGTGTATATCCGTTATTTAGGTAACGGCCACTTAGGGTTCCGCCCTTACGGCGGGTCACTTTGGAAAAGCCCCAAAGTAACCAAAGGGCT
>NZ_JANLGL010000286.1:0-5611 GCF_024655625.1 Pseudomonas sp. 18.1.10 | reverse complement strand
CCCCCCCCCCCCCCCCCCCCCCCCCCCCCCCCCCCCCCCCCCCCCCCCCCCCACAGGGGGTTCAGCAGTGCTTGCGGGATTTGGTCAGTCTTCGAATTCGCGGCGTTCAGCTTCGATGGCTTCGGCCAATGCGCGGGCTTCCGCTTCTTCGTCGCTCAAGGCCGGCTGTTCGAGGGCGGCGACGGTGGCCAGGAGTTTTTCGCGGGCTTCGGCAACGCCAAGGATGTCTTCCTCGGGTTCAGGCTCTGGCTCGGGCTCAACATTTTCAAGGGCTTCAGGTTCGACCGCACCGTCACGCAACAAATCATCAAAGTCGGTCTTGATGCCCTGCTCCATGTCGTCCAGCTCCAACAACAAGGTGTGGAAGCTGGTTTCGTCCTTCGGCTCTTCCGGCTCGGCGCTGGCATCGGCCAGCTCTTGCAGGCTGGCGGGCACCGGCGCGTCGTCGAAGTCCAGCACCGGGTCTGGCTCCATCTCGCGCAACTCGGCCAGCGGCGGCAAGTCGTCGAGGTTTTTCAGGTTGAAGTGGTCGAGGAACACCTTGGTGGTGGCAAACATCGCCGGTTTGCCCGGCACGTCACGGTAACCGACGATGCGAATCCACTCGCGCTCCAGCAGCGTCTTGACGATATGGCTGTTGACCGCCACCCCCCGCACGTCCTCGATCTCGCCCCGGGTGATTGGCTGGCGATAGGCGATCAGCGCCATGGTCTCCAGCATCGCCCGCGAATAACGCTGCGGGCGTTCTTCCCACAAGCGGCCGACCCATGGGGAAAATTTCTCACGGATCTGCAGGCGATAACCCGAAGCCACTTCCCGCAACTCAAATGCACGGCCGTCGCAGGATTTGCGCAGGATCTCCAGCGCCTTCTTGAACACGGGCGGCTCAGGGCGTTCGGCTTCTTCAAAGAGTTCGAACAGGCGCTCCAAGGATTGCGGCTTGCCCGAGGCCAGTAGAAAGGCCTCCAGCAACGGGGCCAGTTCGCGGGGTTCAGTCAGATTCATCGATTCAGCTCTTTATTCGGCTCGCGCCCGCACGTGGATAGCCGCAAAAGGCTCATTCTGGACCAGCTCGACCAAGGATTCCTTGACCAGTTCAAGCACCGCCATAAAGGTCACCACCACCCCCAGGCGCCCTTCTTCTTTGGTGAACAGCTCGACAAACGGCACAAAACCACCGCCCTTGAGGCGCTCCAGCACATCGCTCATGCGCTCGCGGGTGGACAGCGCCTCGCGGCTGACCTGATGGCTTTCAAACATATCGCCACGGCGCAGTACTTCGGCCATGGACATCAGCAGTTCTTCCAGGCTCACATCCGGCAACAGTTTGCGCGCGCGGGCCTCGGGGGCATCCAGCTTGGGCACCACCACATCGCGGCCGACGCGGCTCAAGCCGTCGATACCTTCGGCAGCGGCCTTGAAGCGCTCGTACTCTTGCAGGCGGCGGATCAGTTCGGCACGCGGGTCGTCTTCCTCGGCTTCCACCGTCTCCGAACGCGGCAGCAGCATGCGCGACTTGATCTCGGCGAGCATCGCGGCCATTACCAGGTACTCGGCGGCCAGCTCCAGGCGCACCGACTGCATCAATTCGACATAGCCCATGTACTGGCGGGTGATTTCCGCCACCGGGATGTCGAGGATGTTGATGTTCTGCTTGCGGATCAGGTACAGCAACAAGTCCAGCGGGCCTTCGAAGGCTTCGAGGAAGACTTCCAGCGCATCCGGCGGAATGTACAGGTCCAGCGGCATTTCCAGCACGGCCTGGCCATACACCATGGCAAACGGCAGTTCCTGCTGGGCGCCGGCCTGGCTATCGACGGTTTCCACGGCGGACATTCAGGCCTCGACCATGAACGGCGCCGGATCGCCGCAACCGACGCGGATCACTTCCGGCTCGCCATCGGCCAGGTTAATCACGGTGGACGCTTTATTGCCGCCGAAACCACCGTCGATAATCAGGTCGACCTGTTTTTCCAGGAGTTGGCGCATTTCGTACGGATCTTCCAGCGGCTCGGTGTCACCGGGCATGATTAGCGACACGCTCATCAACGGTTCACCCAGCTCTGCCAGCAATGCCAGGGCAATGGGATGCTCGGGCACCCGCAGGCCGATGGTGCGTTTCTTCGGGTGCAGCAACAGGCGCGGCACTTCGCGGGTGGCGTTCAGAATAAAGGTGTAGGGCCCCGGCGTGTGCGCCTTGAGCAGGCGGAAGGTGCCGGTGTCGACCTTGGCGAACAACCCGAGCTGGGACAGGTCGCTGCAAATCAGGGCGAAGTTGTGATTCTTGTCCAGGTCCCGCAGGCGTCTTACGCGCTCCACTGCACCTTTGTCGCCGATCTGGCAACCGATGGCATAGGACGAATCCGTTGGATAGATCACCACGCCACCGGCGCGAATGATCTCCACGGCCTGTTTTATCAGGCGCGCCTGGGGGTTCTCCGGGTGAATCTGGAAGAATTGACTCACGTGTTCTACCTGTTCAGACGGTGGCAGTAATGGGGTCATGCTTGAATCGCCCCGACAAGAGCGGCAGGTCTTCAGGTACCTGGCGATACTCGCCGATTTCGGACCACCCACCTGGGCCATGAAAATCACTGCCGGCGCTGACCAGCAGACCAAATTCGCGGGCAAGAATAGCCAGGCTGCCGACCTGTTCAGCGGGTTGATGCCCATTGACCACTTCGATCGCGTGGCCGCCCGCTCCAATATAGTCGCTGATCAGCTTGCGACGCTTGCTGCGGGTGAAATCGTAATGCCACGGGTGCGCCAGGCTGACCCAGGCCCCGGCAGCGCGCAAGGTCGCGACGGTGTCTTCGAGGGTCGGCCAGTGTTGCTTGACGTCACCCAGCTTGCCCGCGCCCAGCCATTTGCGGAAGGCTTCGGCGCGGTCCTTGACGAAACCCTCGCGCACCATCCAGTCAGCGAAGTGCGGGCGGGCCGGCGCGTTGCCGCTGTCGCCCAGCTCCTGCTGGATCGCCCGGGCGCCGTCGAGGGCATTGGGCATGCCCTTGAGGCTGAGTTTGCGGCTGATTTCTTCGGAGCGCAGCCAGCGGCCATCATGCAAAGCGGCGATGGCGGCCACCAGCGGTGCGGCGGTTTGATCGAAACCGTAGCCGAGCACATGAATGGTGGCGCCGCCCCAGGTGCAGGACAATTCCACGCCGTTGACCAGTTGCATGCCCAGCGCCTGCGCGGCTTCGCGAGCCTCGTCGAGGCCTTCGAGGGTGTCGTGGTCGGTCAACGCCAGGACTCGCACGCCTTTTTCAAACGCACGCGCAACCAGTACCGCGGGCGCCAGGGCGCCGTCGGAGGCCGTGCTGTGGCAGTGCAAATCAACATTCACGGGGATGTGTAACCTCAAGTCAGCTGGCGCTTTCGCTACCTAGGATGTTTGTTATTATGCCGCCACATCCAGCTTCTGGCTCTTACTGTGAAACAATTCATCGACTTCATCCCGCTGTTGCTGTTTTTCATCGTTACCAAAATCGATCCTCGGGTCCTCGATATCGCCGGTCACCCGGTCTCATTCGGAGGCATCTACAGCGCCACCGCCGTCCTGATCGTCAGTTCCATCGTCGTCTACGGCGCCATCTTCATCTCCCAGCGCAAGCTGGAAAAAAGCCAATGGCTGACCCTGGTCGCCTGCCTGGTCTTTGGCGGCCTGACCCTGGCCTTCCACAGCGAAACCTTCCTCAAATGGAAAGCGCCGGTGGTCAACTGGCTGTTCGCCCTGGTCTTTATCGGCAGCCACTTCATCGGTGACCGCCTGCTAATCAAGCGGATCATGGGCCATGCGCTGACCCTGCCGGAGCCGGTGTGGACGCGCTTGAACGTCGCCTGGATCGTGTTCTTCCTGTTCTGCGGCGCCGCCAACCTGTTCGTGGCCTTTACCTTCCAGGACTACTGGGTCGACTTCAAAGTGTTCGGCAGCCTGGGCATGACCGTGTTGTTCCTGGTCGGCCAGGGCATCTACCTGTCGCGCCACCTGCATGACGCCGCCCCTACCACGCCAAAAACCGAGGACTGACATGCTCTACGCCATCATTGCCACCGACGTCGCCAACTCGCTGAAAAAACGCCTGAGCGTGCGCCCCGCCCACGTCGAGCGTCTCAAGCAGCTGCAAGCAGAAGGCCGCCTCGTGTTGGCCGGCCCGCACCCGGCCGTAGACAGCAATGACCCGGGCGACGCCGGTTTCAGCGGTAGCCTGATCGTCGCCGAGTTCGCGTCCCTGGCAGACGCCCAGGCCTGGGCCAAGGCCGATCCGTATATCGCCGCTGGCGTTTATGCCGACGTCGTGGTCAAGCCGTTCAAGCAAGTCCTGCCTTGACCCGAACCTGTGCCGGACCGTTTACGTTCGGCACACGCCTAATTGCTCATTATTCTCGGTAACCTGCCGACAACGATCTGAATATTCGTGTGGAATCAGGAGTTCCGATGCGCTTACGTCAGTTGTGTCTGTTGGCAGTGTTATTGATCGGGGCTACGGCCCACGCGGAAGAAACCCCGAACATCGGCAATTCGACGCCCCTGTCGTTGAGTGCCGGCAGCCAGATCAGCGAGTTGCAGCAACGCTTGAAAGACAGCGAGCGGCAACGTGAAGAACTGAGCAAGCAGCTGCAAAATGCGGACGCTACCCGCGAAAGCGCGCAATTAAGTCGCCTTCGCCAAGAGAACCAACGCCTGTCCCAGCAACTCAAAGAGACACAGGGCGGTGCCTTGACCCGTTGGCTGACCGAGCAACAACAATGGTTTGTCACCGGTGGGGCCGTCGCACTGATCGCCTTGCTGTGCGGGATCTTCGCCAGCGGTGGGCACCGTCGCCGTCGACAATGGCTAAATTGAGTGAGTCATGAGCGAGCTGTTACTGATAGATGATGACCAGGAGCTCTGTGAGCTGCTGACCAGTTGGTTGAGCCAGGAAGGCTTTCAGGTGCGCGCCTGCCATGACGGCTTGAGCGCACGCAAAGCCTTGGCTGAAACGGCGCCGGCCGCCGTGGTGCTGGACGTGATGCTGCCCGATGGCAGCGGCCTGGAGTTGCTCAAGCAACTGCGCACCGATCACCCGGACTTGCCCGTGCTGATGCTGTCGGCCCGGGGCGAACCGCTGGACCGCATCCTCGGCCTGGAACTCGGCGCCGACGATTACCTGGCCAAGCCGTGCGACCCACGTGAATTGACCGCCCGCCTGCGCGCGGTGCTGCGCCGCAGCCACCCGGCCGCCGTGTCTACGCAAATGGAACTGGGCGACCTGTGCTTCAGCCCGGTGCGCGGCGTGGTCAGCATCGACGAGCAGGAATTCACCCTTACCGTCTCCGAAAGCCGCCTGCTGGAAGCCTTGCTGCGCCAGCCCGGCGAGCCGCTGGACAAACAGGAACTGGCGCAGATCGCCCTCGGCCGCAAGCTGACCCTTTACGATCGCAGCCTGGACATGCACGTCAGCAACCTGCGCAAAAAGATCGGTCCCCACCCGGATGGCCGGCCACGGATCGTGGCGTTGCGTAGCCGTGGGTACTACTACGCCCCCTGAGCATCAACACTATTCCTGTAGAGCGGGCTTATGTGGGAGCGGGCTTGCTCGCGAAGGCGGTGTGTCAGCCAATGAACTGCTGC
>NZ_JANLGL010000285.1:0-5612 GCF_024655625.1 Pseudomonas sp. 18.1.10 | reverse complement strand
TCAGTCACAGATATTTCGACTGATCCACCGCATTCGCGAGCAAGCCCGCTCCCACATTTCTGACCGCGCTCCGGTCAGAACAACCATTTCCACAGCAACACCAGCACCACCACCGCCAACACCGGCCGCGCAATCCGATAAGCCTTGGGATGCTTGCGCTTCCACTGCTTCACCACACCACTGAACTTGTCACTGAAGGTCTTGCTCCAGGCATACGCCTGGTTGATCCCGCCGACGCGCTCGTCATCCAGGTTCTGCGGCGCCGTGGCGCGGCCCAGTTGCTTGCTGACCCAACGGTTGACGCGGGTCATGAAGCCATTGCTCAGGGGCCGTTCGATGTCGCAGAACAGGATCACGCGGGTCGTTTCGGTCTCGTTCTTCACCCAGTGCACGTAGGTTTCATCGAACATCACGTCATCGCCATCCCGCCAGGCGTACTCCTGGCCGTCGACAAAGATGCGGCAGGCGTCGGAGTTCGGCGTGGACAAGCCCAGGTGATAACGCAGCGAACCGGCAAACGGATCACGGTGCGGGTTGAGGTGGCTGCCGCCCGGCAACAGCGCGAACATCGCGCCCTTGACGTTGGGAATGCTGCTCACCAGCGCCACGGTTTTCGGGCACAGCGCCTCGGCCGAGGGCAGTGGTTTGTCGTACCACTTCAGGTAGAAACGCTTCCAGCCCTTCTTGAAGAACGAACCGAAACCGGCGTCGTTGTTCTTTTCGGCGGCGCGGATGTAACCCTCGTCGAACAGGTGCATGGCCTCTTCGCGGATCACTTCCCAGTTGTCCTTGAGCACGTCCAGTTCGGGGAACTTGCTGCGGTCCAGGTACGGCTTGGACGGCACGGCCGAGAACAGGTACATCAAGGCGTTATACGGAGCGAACAGCGCCGAATGGTTGACGAACTGGCGCAACAGCGGCAAACGCGCCTTGCCACGCAGGTGCACGTACAGCGTGCTGCCGATAAACAACAGCAACACCGACAGTTTGGCGGCCAAAGAAAAGGTCATGCAGCAACTCCTGGAAAAATGCGCCGGGCATCATAAACACTTGGGCCATTATGCAGAAGGCCCAAGGTATCGGCGCTGACACACATCAAGCCTGGTTTTCCTGATCGGTAAACAGATCGCTGAACAGCATGCTCGACAGGTAGCGCTCACCGGAGTCCGGCAGGATCACCACGATGGTCTTGCCCTGCATCTCCGGCTTCTGCGCCAGGCGCACGGCCACGGCCATCGCCGCACCGCAGGAGATACCGCACAAGATCCCCTCTTCCTGCATCAGGCGCAGGGCCATGGCCTTGGATTCTTCATCACTGGCCAGTTCGACACGGTCAACCATCGACAGGTCGAGGTTTTTCGGCACAAAGCCGGCGCCGATGCCCTGGATCTTGTGCGGGCTCGGCTTGATTTCTTCACCGGCCAGCGCCTGGGTGATTACCGGCGACACGATCGGCTCCACCGCCACCGAGAGGATCTGCTTGCCCGCGATGTTCTTGATGTAGCGCGACACGCCGGTGATGGTGCCACCGGTGCCCACGCCGGCCACCAGCACATCCACGGCGCCGTCGGTGTCGTTCCAGATTTCCGGGCCGGTGGTCTTTTCGTGGATCGCCGGGTTGGCCGGGTTTTCGAACTGGCCCGGCATAAAGTACTGGGCCGGGTCGCTGGCGACGATTTCAGCGGCTTTTTCGATGGCGCCTTTCATGCCCTTGGCCGGTTCGGTCAGCACCAGTTCGGCGCCGAGGGCCTTGAGCACCTTGCGGCGCTCGATGCTCATGGACGCCGGCATGGTCAGCAGCAGCTTGTAGCCACGGGCGGCGGCGACAAACGCCAGGCCGATGCCGGTATTGCCCGACGTCGGCTCGACAATGGTCATGCCCGGCTTGAGCTTGCCGGTGCTTTCAGCGTCCCAGATCATGTTCGCGCCAATGCGGCACTTCACCGAGTAACCGGGGTTACGCCCTTCGATCTTGGCCAGGATGGTCACGCCACGCGGGGCGATACGGTTGATCTGCACCAGGGGCGTGTTACCGATGGAGTGCGCGTTGTCTGCAAAGATGCGGCTCATGACGGGTCCTATGTTGGCGGTATTCAGGAAGGCCCCAAGGGTATGCCTCGTGTCGCAACGCGTCCAGTCGAGGAACGTTGCGCACCTCCTAAGAGTCCATCTCCTACAGACATGGAGAATGCCCCAATGAAACGTCGCTACAGCTGGCTGCTATGGACCGTCGCCGGGCTGGTGGTGCTGCTGGTCGCCCTGGACCTCGCCCTGCCCTATCTGGTGCGTAACTACCTGAACGACAAGCTCGCCGACATGGGCGACTACCGTGGCCAGGTCAGCGACGTGGACGTCGCCTTGTGGCGCGGCGCCTACAAGATCAACGGCCTGGAGATCATCAAGGTCGATGGCAAGGTGCCAGTGCCGCTGCTCAAGGCGCCGTTGATCGATCTGGCGGTGAGTTGGCAGGCGCTGTGGTCCGACCGTGCCGTGGTGGCCAAGGTGCGGTTTATCAAGCCTGAGGTGAACTTCGTGGACGGCGGCGCCAACAAACAGGCGTCCCAGACCGGTAAAGGCACCGACTGGCGCGCGCAGTTGAGCAAACTGGCACCGATCACCCTCGACGAAGTGCGCATCGAAGACGGCAAGATTGCCTTCCACAATTTCAGCTCCAAGCCGCCGGTGAACATCAACGCCACCGAGGTCAATGCCAGCTTCTACAACCTGACCAACATCGTCGACGTCAAAGGCAAGCGCGACGCCCGCTTCGAGGGCAAGGCCCTGCTGCAAGGCCAGGCGCCGCTGGAAGCCAGCGCGACCTTTGACCCGTTGAGCAATTTCGAAAACTTCGAGTTCCGTTTCCGCGCCAAGGATTTGCAGCTCAAGCGCATGAACGCCTTCGCCTCGGCCTACGGCAAGTTCGACTTCAAGGCCGGCACCGGCGACGTGGTGATCGAGGCCCAGGCGGAAAAAGGCCAACTGACCGGCTATATCAAGCCGCTGCTGCGGGACGTGGAAGTGTTCGACTGGCAACAGGACGTGGAAAACAAGGATAAGAACATCTTCCGTTCGATCTGGGAGGCCGTGGTGGGTACCAGCGAGACCGTGTTGAAGAACCAGCAGAAAAACCAGTTCGCCACGCGTGTCGAGTTGAGCGGTAACGTGCACCAGCAAAATGTCAGCGCGTTCGGTGCGTTTTTGGCGATTTTGCGCAATGGTTTCATCCAGGCGTTCAATGCCCGCTACGAACAGCCCAAGCCCAGCGCGGACTAACTGTGGAAACTGGTTTGTGTGGGAGCGGGCTTGCTCGCGAATGCGGTGGTTCAGTCAACATTTGCAGTGACTGACACTCCGTCTTCGCGAGCAAGCCCGCTCCCACACAAGCCCCACTCCCAAATAAGTCCGTCTACACATTCAGATTGTGGCGTGACCCGCCATTCAGAGACTGAATAGCCCGTCTGCGTTCACAGTCGCCGGGGCTGCGCGGTATAGTCCGGGCATTGATGAATGCGAGGAAACACCGATGAAGTTCGAAGGCACCCAGGCCTACGTTGCCACCGACGACCTGAAACTGGCCGTCAACGCCGCCATCACCCTGGAGCGGCCGCTGCTGGTCAAGGGCGAGCCCGGCACCGGCAAGACCATGCTCGCCGAGCAACTGGCCGAATCCTTCGGCGCCAGGCTGATTACCTGGCACATCAAGTCCACCACCAAGGCCCACCAGGGCCTGTACGAGTACGACGCGGTGAGCCGCCTGCGCGACTCGCAACTGGGCGTGGACAAGGTCCACGACGTGCGCAACTACCTGAAAAAGGGCAAGCTCTGGGAAGCCTTCGAGTCCGAAGAGCGGGTGATCCTGCTGATCGACGAAATCGACAAGGCCGACATCGAATTCCCCAACGACCTGCTGCAAGAGCTCGACAAGATGGAGTTCTACGTCTACGAAATCGACGAGACCATCAAGGCGAAGAAACGCCCGATCATCATCATTACCTCCAACAACGAAAAAGAACTGCCGGACGCGTTCCTGCGCCGCTGCTTCTTCCACTACATCGCCTTCCCAGACCGCACCACCCTGCAAAAGATCGTCGACGTGCACTACCCCGACATCAAGAAGGACCTGGTCAGCGAAGCGCTGGACGTGTTCTTCGACGTGCGCAAGGTGCCCGGCCTGAAGAAAAAGCCGTCCACCTCCGAGCTGGTGGACTGGCTCAAGCTGCTGATGGCCGACAACATCGGCGAAGCCGTACTGCGCGAACGCGACCCAACCAAAGCGATCCCGCCGCTGGCCGGCGCCTTGGTGAAGAACGAGCAAGACGTGCAGTTGCTGGAGCGTCTGGCGTTCATGAGCCGTCGCGGTAATCGCTGATGCTGCTCAACCTGTTCAATGAGATGCGCGCCGCCAAGGTGCCGGTGTCGGTGCGCGAGCTGCTCGACCTGATCAACGCGCTGAAAATGCGCGTGACCTTCGCCGACATGGACGAGTTCTACTACTTGGCCCGGGCGATCCTGGTCAAGGACGAGCGGCACTTCGACAAGTTCGACCGGGCCTTCGGCGCCTATTTCAATGGCCTGGAAAAACTCGACGACCACCTGCAGGCATTGATCCCCGAAGACTGGCTGCGCAAGGAGTTCGAACGCTCGCTGAGCGACGAAGAGCGCGCGCAGATCCAATCCCTCGGCGGCCTCGACAAGCTGATCGAAGAATTCAAGAAGCGCCTGGAAGAACAGAAGGAACGCCACGCCGGCGGCAACAAGTGGATCGGCACCGGCGGCACCAGCCCGTTCGGTTCCGGTGGCTACAACCCGGAAGGCATTCGCGTCGGCGACGCGGGCAAGCGCCAGGGCAAGGCGGTGAAAGTCTGGGACCAGCGCGAGTACAAGAACCTCGACGACCAGGTGGAACTGGGCACGCGCAACATCAAGATCGCCCTGCGCCGCCTGCGCAAATTCGCGCGCCAGGGTGCGGCCGAAGAGCTGGACATCGACGGCACCATCGACCACACCGCCCGCGATGCCGGCTTGCTGAATATCCAGATGCGCCCGGAGCGGCGTAACACCATCAAGCTGCTGTTGCTGTTCGACATCGGCGGCTCGATGGATGCCCACGTGAAGATCTGCGAAGAACTGTTCTCGGCGTGCAAGACCGAGTTCAAGCACCTGGAGTACTTCTACTTCCATAACTTCGTCTACGAATCTGTGTGGAAGAACAACCAACGCCGCACCTCGGAACGCACCTCCACCCAGGACCTGCTGCACAAGTACGGCGCGGACTACAAAGTGATCTTTATCGGCGATGCGTCGATGGCGCCGTACGAGATCACCCAGGCGGGTGGCAGCGTTGAGCATTGGAATGAAGAGCCGGGGTATGTGTGGATGCAGCGCTTCATGGCCAAGTACAAGAAGCTGATCTGGATTAACCCGTATCCGAAGGACACCTGGGGGTATACGGCGTCGACGGGGATTGTGCGGGAATTGGTGGAGGATCAGATGTATCCGCTGACCCTTCGAGGGTTGGAAGAAGGCATGCGTTTTCTATCCAAGTAGATGGAGATCCAAATGTGGGAGCGGGCTTGTGTGGGAGCGGGCTTGCTCGCGAATACGGTGTGTCA
>NZ_JANLGL010000284.1:0-5668 GCF_024655625.1 Pseudomonas sp. 18.1.10 | reverse complement strand
CCAGTCAATACATGTGCTGAGTGACACACCGCATTCGCGAGCAAGCCCGCTCCCACACTTGATCTGCACCATCCGGGGCAGTGTGTTCACATTCCGGGTAAACTCCCCTCCTTTTCATCTTCTCCAGGGAGTTCGCCTTGCGTCTGTTCCACACCTCCGACTGGCACCTTGGGCAAAACCTGCATGGCCAGGAACGCGATTACGAACACGCCTGTTTCCTCGACTGGCTGTTGGGTCAGCTAAAGACCCATCAACCCGATGCGCTGCTGATCGCCGGTGATATCTTCGACACGGTCAACCCACCGCTCAAGGCCCAGGAGCGGCTGTATGACTTCATCATCAGCGCCCACGAACAAAACCCGAAACTGACCATTGTGATGATCGCCGGCAACCACGACTCCGGCTCGCGCATTGAATTGCCCGCGCCGCTGATGCGGCGCCTGCACACCCACGCCCTCGGTCGGGTGCTGTGGCTGGACGACGGCCAACTGGATGCCGAGCGCCTGCTGATCCCGTTGCCGGATGCCAAGGGCAAGATCGCGGCCTGGTGCCTGGCGCTGCCGTTTCTGCGCCCGGCGGAAGTCACCGGGGCGCACTTGGGGGACGACTACCTGCGCGGTATCGGCCAGGTGCACGAATGGCTGATCGCTGCCGCCAACGCCAAGCGCAAAAAAGGCCAGGCCCTGATCGCCATCAGTCATGCGCATATGGCCGGCGGCTCGGTGTCCGAAGACTCCGAGCGCAGCCTGATTATCGGGAATGCCGAGGCGCTGCCCGCCAACCTGTTCGATAGAAGTGTCGCCTACATTGCCCTCGGCCACTTGCACAAGCCGCAAAAGGTCAATGGTGAGGAACGCATCCGCTACAGTGGCTCGCCGATTCCGCTGTCGTTTTCCGAAATCGGCTACAAGCACCAAATCCTCGACGTCACGTTCCAGGGTCAAGCCCTGGTGAGTGTCGAACCGCTGCTGATCCCCCGCTCGGTCGAGCTGCAACGCCTGGAAGCCGCGCCCCTGGCCGATATCCTCAAGACATTGGCCGAGCTGCCCGACATCGACCTGCTCGCCGAAACCCAGCGCCACCCCTGGCTGGAAGTGCGCGTGCGCCTCGACGAGCCCCAGCCGGACCTGCGCCAGCAAATCGAAACCGCCCTGCAAGGCAAGGCCGTGCGCCTGGTGCGCATCGCCGCCGAATACGCCGGCAACGGCGCGCGCGAGGAGGAAGGCGAAGCGCGCCTGATCGAACTCGACCAACTCACCCCCCAGGAACTGTTCAGCCGCGCCTGGCAGGACAGTTACGGCAGTGAAGTGGATGAACAGACCTTGAAGGATTTCGCCGTGCTGCTCCAGGAAGTGCAACAAGAGGATGAACCCGCATGAAAATCCTCGCCATCCGCCTGAAAAACCTCGCCTCCCTGGCCGGCCCGTTTGACATCGACTTTACTGCCGAACCGTTGGCCAGTGCCGGCTTGTTCGCGATCACCGGGCCGACCGGTGCCGGTAAAAGCACCCTGCTCGATGCGCTGTGCCTGGCGTTGTTTGGCGCCGTGCCGCGCTTGGGCGACACCGGCCAGGCAAAGATGCCCGACGCCGACAGCGATATTTCCATCGGCGACCCGCGCACCCTGCTGCGACGCGGCACTGGTGGCGGTTATGCCGAAGTGGATTTCGTCGGCGTCAACGGCCGCCGTTACCGTGCGCGCTGGGAAGCCAACCGTGCCCGCGACAAAGCCAGCGGCAAATTGCAGAACAGCCGCCAAAGCCTGATCGACCTCGACAGCGACCAACTGCTGGCCAGCCAGAAAACCGAATACAAGACCCAATTGGAACTGGCCCTGGGCCTGAACTTCGAACAGTTCACCCGCGCCGTGTTGCTGGCCCAGAGCGAATTCAGTGCCTTCCTCAAGGCCAATGACAACGAACGCAGCGAGCTGCTGGAAAAACTCACCGACACCGCGCTGTACACCCAGCTCGGGCGCCGTGCGTTCGACAAGGCCAAGGAGGCCAAGGACGCCCACAAGCAGTTGCAGGACCAGGCCACCGGCGTGGTGCCCCTGGCCCCCGAGGCCCGTGCGGAGCTGGATCAACAGTTCAATGAGGCCCAGCAACAGTTCAAGACCCAACAGGCCCAGCTCAAGCAACTCGAGGCGCAGCAAGCGTGGCTCAAGGAACTGCGCGAATGGCAAGAGCGTCAGCTCAGCGCTGCAGAACAGCTTCAGCGCGCCCGGGCCGACTGGGAAAACCAAGGCCCGCAACGCCAGGACCTCAGCCGCCTGGACCAGTTGGCGCCGCAACGCCACCACTTCGCACGCCAGACTGAACTCAGCCAGGCGTTAACACCGTTAGCCACGCAGATCCAGCAACACATCGAGCAGCAAGCGGCACTGAACACCCGCCAGGAACAAGCCCGGCAACAGCAGGCAACAGCACAGACCGCACTCGCCGACGCCCTGAAAAACCAGGGCGACGCGGTACCCTTGCTGCGCCAGGCATTCGAAGCACAAAACACCCTCACCCACTTGACCCGGGACCTGGCCAAGCGCACCGAAGACCAACGGCAACACGAACACGCCTGCACCGAAGGCCGGGCCCTGCTCAACGGTTTGCTGGACAAACAAAACCAGGTTGCCGAACGCCTGCAACGCTTGGCCGCAGGCCTTGAGCGCAGCAGCGCCCTGGCGCCGTTGGGCGATGCCTGGCCGGTTTACCGTGAGCGCCTGCAACACCTGATGCTGATCGGCAATCGCCTGAACAAAGGCCAGGCCGAGCTGCCCCAGCTGGAAGCACGCGCCACCACCGCCGCCGAACGCTTCAGCCAGCAGCGCGAAGCCCTCGACCTGCTGTACCAGGAGGCCGGCGCCGAACCCCATGCGGTGGCCGAACAGATCCAACTGCTGGCCGGCCTGCTGCAGGACAATCGCAAGCAACAACGGGCCTTCGAAGACCTGACCCGCCTGTGGGACAACCAGCGGCAGCTGGATCAACAGTCGACGGCACTCACGCAAAAACTCGCCGATGCGCAGCAGCAACGCGAACAACTGAACCAGGCGGGCCTGCAAGCCAAGGCCGAACTGAGCGTTGCCGAACAAACCCTGGCGGTGACCAAGCAGTTGCTGGAACGCCAACGCCTGGCCCGCAGCGCCAGTGTCGAGGAGTTACGCGAGCTGTTGCAGGATGACCAGCCCTGCCCGGTGTGCGGCAGCCATGAACATCCGTATCACCAGCCCGAAGCGCTGCTGCAAAGCCTCGGCCGCCATGACGACAACGAAGAGGCGGCGGCGCAGAAAGCCGTCGACACCCTCAAGGAAAAACTCAACGAGCTGCGCGGCGAAGTCGGCGGTTTGATCGCCCAGCAGAAGGAGTTCCTGCAACAGCAGGAACAGCTGGCCACGCAGCAGCAAGCCCTGGCGCCAAGCCTGGACGCGCACCCGTTGTCGGCTTCGTTGTTCAATCAGGACCCGGCCAAGCGCAGCGACTGGCTGGCCCAGCAGCTCGGCCAACTGACCCAACGTATCAGCCTGGACGAACAACGCCAGGGCGCCCTGCTCAACCTGCAACAAAACGCCGGGCGCTTGCAGCAGCAACTGCAAGCGGCCCAGGACGCCAGCCAGCAGGCCCGGCAATTGCTGGTGGACCAGCAACGGGCGTTGGCCAGCGACCGCGAGCGCCTGGACGAAGAGCTCAACGCCTTCGCCAGCCTGTTGCCCGCCGACACCCTCGACGGTTTGCGCAAGGAGCCTGCGGCCACCTTTATGCAACTGGACCAACAGGTCAGCCAGCGTCTTGAGCAACTGGGCCATCAACGCGATGAACTGGCCGAGCAACAGGAACGCCAGCAGGCCATCGAAAAACAACAGACCCACCAGCAACATCGCCAGCAGCAACTCGATGGGTTACTGGTGCAGGTCAGCGAACTCGGCACCCAGCAACAGGCCGCCCAGGCAACCCTGAGCGCCCTGCTTGGCGAACACACCAGCGCCGAACAATGGCAGGAGCAACTGGACCAGGCCGTGACCCTGTCGCGCCAAAGCGAGACCGATGCCGGCCAGCAATTGCAGGACACCCGCAATGGGTTGGTGCAACTGGCTGCCGACCTCAAGGCCCAACAGGAACGCCAAGCCGCCCTGCAAGCCGAGCAACAGCACCTCGACACCCGCATCAGCGAATGGCGCGCCCTGCATCCCGAGCTGGACGACAGCGGTCTCACCCGCCTGCTGGCCTTCGATGAGGCGCAGGTCGGTGCGCTGCGCCAGCAGTTGCAGCACAGCGAAAAAGCCGTCGAACAAGCCCAGGTCCTGCTGCAGGAACGCGAACATCTGCTGGCCCAGCACCAGGCCTTGCATAACGGCAACCTCGACGCCGAGGCATTGGCCGATACCCTGGCCGCGTTGCACCAGCAATTGGCCGATGGCGAGAAAGCTGTTGCCGAACTGCGCGCACGCCAGTCCGAAGACCAGCGTCGCCAGGACGCCAACCATGCCTTCGCCGCGCAGATCGCCAAGGCGTATGAGGAATGGCAACGCTGGGCACGCTTGAACGCATTGATCGGCTCGGCCACGGGCGACACGTTCCGCAAGATCGCCCAGGCCTACAACCTCGACCTGCTGGTGCACCACGCCAACGTGCAACTGCGCCAACTGGTGCGCCGCTACCGCCTCAAGCGCGGCGGCAGCATGCTGGGTCTGTTGGTGCTGGACACGGAAATGGGCGATGAACTGCGCTCGGTGCATTCGCTGTCTGGCGGCGAGACCTTCCTGGTGTCGCTGGCGCTGGCCTTGGGCCTGGCGTCCATGGCATCGAGTACCTTGAAGATCGAGTCGCTGTTTATCGACGAAGGTTTCGGCAGCCTTGACCCCGAATCCCTGCAACTGGCCATGGATGCGCTGGACGGCTTGCAGGCCCAGGGGCGCAAGGTGGCGGTGATCTCCCACGTGCAGGAAATGCACGAGCGCATCCCGGTGCAGATCCAGGTCAAGCGCCAAGGCAACGGCTTGAGCACCCTGGAGGTCAAGTGAACGACGCGCTGCTGTACTCGTTCCGCCGCTGCCCCTACGCGATGCGCGCGCGGTTGGCGTTGCGCTACGCCGGCGTGCCGGTGCGTATCGTCGAAGTCAGCCTCAAGGCCAAGCCGGCCGAGATGCTCGCGTTATCGCCCAAGGGCACGGTGCCGGTGCTCAGCGTTGACGGCCGGGTGATTGAAGAGAGCCTGGAGATCATGCAATGGGCGCTGGCCCAGCATGATCCTGACGACTGGTTGCTGCAGGGTGATCCGGCAGTCCTGGGGTTGATCGCAGAGAACGATCAGGGCTTCAAGCATCACTTGAATCGATACAAGTACGCCGAGCGCTACCCGGAACAGCCGATGGAACACTATCGGGCCGAGGGCGAGGTGTTCTTGCAGAAGTTGGAGGGGTTGCTGGCCGAGCGGGATTACCTGCTGGCAAACCACCTGACCCTGGCGGATGCTGCACTGGCGCCGTTTGTGCGCCAGTTTGCCCATGTGGACCGAGTGTGGTTTGCCGGTACGCCGTATAAACGGTTGCAGGTGTGGTTACAGCGATTTTTGGATTCACCGCTCTTTGTCACAGTAATGGCAAAGGCTTGAACGCAACATAATCCAAATGTGGGAGCGGGCTTGCTCGCGAATGCGGTGGATCAGGCAACACATC
>NZ_JANLGL010000283.1:0-5821 GCF_024655625.1 Pseudomonas sp. 18.1.10 | reverse complement strand
CTGACCCACCGCATTCGCGAGCAAGCCCGCTCCCACACAAGCCCGCTCCCACAGGGGTTACTGGGTCACTGCCACTTTCGTGTTGCGGACCCGCAACTTGTAGGCAATGAAGATAATCCCCACCCACACCGGCATCGCAAACACCGAATTGCGAATCCCCGGAATCGCCAGCATCACGCTGATAATCACCACCATGAACGCCAGGCACAGGTAGTTGCTGAACGGGAACCAGAAGGTCTTGAACGACGGCGTCACGCCTTGCTCGCCCATGGCCTTGCGGAACTTGATGTGGGTGAGGCTGATTAGCGCCCAGTTAATCATCAAGGACGCTACCACCAGCGCAAACAGCAACTCCAGCGCACTGTGGGGCGCCACGTAGTTGACCACCACGCACAGCATCGTCACCAGTGCCGAAATCGCCAGGGCGCGCAGCGGTACGCCTTGTTTGTTGAGCTTCATCAGCGCTTTCGGCGCGTCGCCTTGCTCGGCCAGGCCGAACAGCATGCGGCTGTTGCAGTACACGCCGCTGTTGTACACCGACAGCGCCGCGGTCAGCACCACGAAGTTGAGGATGTGCGCTGCGGTGTCATTGCCGATCAGCGAGAAGATCTGCACAAACGGGCTGCCGCTGTAGGCATCGCCCGACGCGCCGAGGGTTTGCAGCAGTTGGTCCCACGGGTACAGCGACAGCAGCACGGTGAGGGCGCCGACGTAGAAAATCAGGATCCGGTACACCACCTGGTTGATCGCTTTCGGGATCACCTTGCGGGGTTCGCTGGCCTCGGCGGCAGTGATGCCCACCAGTTCCAGGCCACCAAACGAGAACATGATGAACGCCATCGACATCAACAGCCCCATGCCGCCATTCGGGAAGAACCCGCCGTGGCTCCACAGGTTGCTGATGGACGCCTGCGGGCCTCCGGTGCCGCTGAACAGCAGGTAGCAGCCGAGCACGATCATGCCGACAATCGCCACCACCTTGATGATCGCGAACCAGAACTCGGCTTCACCAAAGAACTTCACGTTCAGGGTGTTTATCAGGTTTACCGCGACAAAAAACACCAGCGCACTGACCCAGGTCGGAATCTCCGGCCACCAGAACTGGATGTACTTGCCCACCGCCGTCAGTTCGGCCATGCCCACCAGGACGTAGAGCACCCAGTAGTTCCAGCCCGCGAGGAAGCCTGCGTAACCGCCCCAATACTTGTGGGCGAAGTGGCTGAAGGAGCCGGCCACCGGCTCTTCGACGATCATCTCGCCGAGCTGGCGCATAATCAGGAACGCGATGAATCCCGCGATTGCGTAGCCGAGGATCATCGACGGGCCCGCCGACTTGAGCACCCCGGCCGAGCCGAGGAACAACCCCGTGCCAATCGCCCCTCCCAAGGCGATCAGCTGAATGTGCCGGTTCTTCAGGCCTCGCTTGAGGCCTACCGGGTTAACCATGTCATCCGCCATTAACATTCCCTTCTACTTGTTTTTCTCAGGGTTGAGTGCACGCCGCATCAGCCCCTCAGAAGTGCTGAGGGGTCAGATATTACTCTGCGTAAACTTTTCGTAATACAGCTGAACGCCAACAAGTGCCTGATCCGCCAGCCATTGCTGGACGGATTCGACCATTGGCGGGGGGCCGCACAGGTACATATCCGCCGAACTGTCCCGCAGTTCGGCCAGGTCGAAATGCTCGGTAAGGTAGCCGCGTTTGCCGAGCCATTCCGGCGAGGGCGCGCTGAGGACTTCGCTGTAGCGAAACCCCGGGATTTTCCCGGCGTAGGCCTGGATGCGCGCCGCTTCGCACAAGTCCTCGGCGCCGCGCACGCCGTAGTACAGGTGCACCGGCTGCTCGCAGCCGTTGGCGGCCAGCTCATCGAGCATGCCGAGCAACGCCGACAACCCGGTGCCGCCCGCCACCAGCACCAATGGCTGGGTCACGTGGCGCAGGTAAAAGGCCCCCAGCGGCGCCTCCATCAACAGTTCATCGCCCACTTGGCAGCGTTCGCGCAAATAGTTGCTCATCACCCCGTCGGGCAGCAGGCGCACTAGAAATTGCAGCTGAGTGCCTGGCCGGTTGGCAAACGAGTACGAGCGCCAGCTGTCCGTGCCCGGTACCGCAATACGCGCATATTGGCCGGGCAGAAAATCCAGCGCCTGGTCCAGCTGCACGTGCAGGATCGCCGTGCTGGCCGAGACCTGCTCCAGCGCGCTCACCGTGCCGCGTACCTGCACCGGCCCCGGCGCATTGCACAGGCTCGAATCAAAGTCGAAGTAGAAGGTCGCGTCGGACTGCACCCGCGTCTGGCAACTGAGCATCTTGCGCTGTTGCAGGTCGAGGCTGGACAGGGCTTCTTCGTCCACATAGTCCTGGCTGTAATCGCCGGATTCGCACCGGCCCTGGCAGGTGCCGCACACGCCTTCGCGGCAATCCAGGGGGATCTTGATGCCATTGCGCAGTGCCGCATCCAGCAGGATTTCATGGCTGCCCACGGGAAAGAACAGGGTCTTGCCGTCGGCAAAACTGAACGCCACTTTGTGATTCATCAACAAAACTCCCGGTGCCTAGAGGTGATAGAAATCCAGCACCGAATTGATCGTGTCGTTGAGCAACAACGCATGCTTGCGCGTGATTAGCCAACTGTCGCCATGGGGCTTGAGGCTATAAGTGGCGTGGCCGTAGAACTGCTCCGAGGTGGCCAGGCGATAAAACAGCGTGTGCCAGTTCAACTTCACTTCCAGCGTGCCGTCGGCCTGTTCGGCAATACGTACGTTATCGATCAGGTGCAAAGTGCGCGGCATCGGGGTGGCCGACGCGGCTTTGCCGGTGCGCAGGCGGAACACGCGGTCTTCCAGGCCGGAACGGTTGGCGTAGTAGATCAGCGACATCTCGCGCTTGGGGTCGCGGGTGTAGACGTGTTCCGAGTCCCACTGCGGCAGGTGGAATTCGCTCTGCGGGTCGAACAGTTGCACATAGGCGTCCCAGTCCTGGGCGTCGCACAGCTCGGACTTGCGGTAGAAGAACTGCTCGATCTGGTACTGCAATTGGGCATTCATCATTCCACCTCCCGCAGGGTCAGCGCTTGTTTGTCGAGGCCGTCGAGGAGGAAGCGTTGCCAGTTGCGGTGCTGGTTCACGTAGAGGCCTTCGTGGGTGAATTCGGTGCCGGTCATCGCCGGTTGGATGCCGATGGCTTCGCTGTTGGGCGTGGGCCCGGTTTCCCAGCGGTGGCTGCCGCGGGAGATGTCGCTCCAGCGTTCCAGCCGGCCCTGGAACCCGCGCTGCGCTTCGCGGAATTCCACGAGGTCGTCCGGCGTGCCCATGCCGGAGACGTTGAAGAAATCTTCGAACTGGCGGATGCGGTTTTCGCGGTCGGCGTCGGACTCGCCCTTGACCCCCAGGCATTGGCTGATGATCTCGGTCTTGTTCCACGCCACCGGGCGGATGATGCGCAGTTGCGAGCTGATCTGGTCGAGAAAGAACAGGCTTGGGTAGATGTTCAGGTTGCGCAGGCGGTGCATCATCCACTCGGCTTTTTGCTGGCCGTGTTCCTCGACGAGGCGCGGCATGATCGTCGCGTAGCCGGAGCGCACGCTCGGGTTGGGCATGTCGCTGAACAGCACGCTGTGGCCGTTGTTGAAGGCGAACCAGCCGTCATCGGTATTCGCATCGCCGGCGCCGAGTTTGCTGTAGTCCAGCGTGCTGCCAGAGGCGGTGCCGTTTTCCGTATTCACCTGCTGGCGATGCTGCACGGTGGCCACGTAGTTGTAGTGCACGGTGCTGACGTGATAACCGTCCAGGCCGTTTTCGTTCTGCAGTTTCCAGTTGCCGTCGTAGGTGTAGGCGGACTTGCCCGGCAGCACTTCCAACTCACCGCTGGCGGACTGGGCGACCATCATGTCGAAGAACACTTTGGCGTCGCCGAGGAAGTCTTCCAGGCTGTCGGTGCCATGCACATCCAGGCTGATGAATACAAAACCCTTGTAGCTCTCGATGCGCGCTTTTTTCAGGCCGCGCGTCGCCTTGTCGAAACCTTCGGGGTATTCCCCCGGCGCCTTGACCTTCACCAGCCGGCCATCGCTCTTGTAGCACCAGGCGTGGAACGGGCAGGTAAAGGTCGACTGGTTGCCCTTGCCGACCCGCGTCAACGTGGTGCCGCGATGCTGGCAGGCGTTGATTAGCGCGTTCAGTTGGCCCTCGCCGTCGCGGGTGACGATCATCGGCTGGCGCCCGGCGCGCATCGTCACGAAGTCGTGGTTATTGGCCAGTTCGCTTTCGTGGCAGGCGTAGATCCAGTTTTTCTCGAAGATCAGTTCCATCTCCAGGTCGAACAGTTGCGGCTCGGTGAACATGTCGCGGGCGATGCGGAACACCTCATCCACCGGGCGAAAATCCAGGCAACCTTCGATAAACGTTTTCCACTGCTCGACGCTTCTTGCACCACTCATGGGAGGCACCTTTTTTGATAGGGGCTAATCGGTGGTTTATTAGAGGCAGTGGGGCAGGGCGCGGGCTATCCGCTTAATCGGGGAAGGTGCGCCGGATAATTGGGCAGCAAATACCCACGGTGGTGCAGGGCGGTGACGCAATGCGCTACTGTCTTCGCAGGCAATTGCCAGAAAAGTCCTAGGTTTATCCACATAGTCCGCCGGTCCTATCCACTCAGTGGCAATGCCCCCGGCGTGGCGTGGAACTTGCTGTCGAACCACCACAATGACGCGCCGCCAGAGCGCGCAAACGCCTAACCGCCGTGGGTGCATCCTGATGAGCAGCCAAACGATTCAACGTTTCGACCTGGAGGGCGCCCGTAGCTGGATGTCCGGTATCTGTGGGCCCCATCGCCTCACCACCGCCACACCCGAGCGCTTGCGCTTCCACCACAGCGCCAATGTGCTCAAGTCCCGCGCCACTACCTTGGGCGTGATCGCATACGGCACCGACGTGACCATCGACATCGAAGACGCCGAGCACTTCAGCAGCTACAGCCTGAGCCTGCCGCTGGAAGGCGAACAGGAGCTGAGCAAGAACGGCGAGCGCCTGAGTTCCAACCGTGACCAAGGCGTCATCATCTCGCCCAACGAGCACCAGGTGCTGGCGATTTCCGGCGATTGCCGCAAGTTGCAGGTGGTGATTACACGGGCGGCGATGAGCGAGTCCCTGGAGGGTTTGCTGCAACGCCCGATTGACACGCCACTGCGCTTTGAATCGGTGATGGATGCGGTGGAGGGCGCGTCGGCGTCGTGGTGGCGCATGGCGCGCTACTTTATTGCCGAGTTGGAATGCAGCAGTGAATTGTATGAACAGGCGGCGTTTACCCGGGACCTGGAAAGCTCGTTAATCAAGGGCTTGATCCTTGCACAGCCGAACAACTATTCAGAAGAACTGCGCGATGTCCTGGGGGTGAAGCTGCCGCACTACCTGATCCGCGCGCGGCAGTTTATCCACGACAACGCCCGCGAAGCGGTGCACCTGGAAGACCTGGAAGCCGCCGCCGGGGTGTCGCGGTTCAAGCTGTTCGATGCGTTTCGCAAGTACTTTGCCCTGTCGCCCATGGTCTATTTGAAGAAGTACCGGCTGAGTGCGGTGCGCCAGGAGATTCTTGAGCTGGGTGCGACGCGGACTATTTCCGAGATTGCCTTGGGCTGGGGGTTTACGCATTTGGGCAGGTTCTCGGCGGAGTACCGGAAGCTGTTTGACGAGTCCCCCAGCCAGACGCTGCAACGCAAGCGGCTGCGCGGTACCTGAAAACTATGGAGATCAAATTGTGGGAGCGGGCTTGCTCGCGAAAGCGGTGGGCCAGCTTGCACATGTATTGCTGACCCACCGCTGT
>NZ_JANLGL010000282.1:0-5850 GCF_024655625.1 Pseudomonas sp. 18.1.10 | reverse complement strand
TCAGTTAAAGCATCTTTGACTGACACACCGCTTTCGCGAGCAAGCCCGCTCCCACATTTGATTTCAGTTGTTCTCTAGGGTTTGTTTCACGTCGATGGCCTTGGGCAGCAGGTGGTTCTGATAGAACAAATCCGCCGTGGCCTGCTGCGCCGCGATGATCTTCTCGTCAATCGGCAAGATCGGCGAAGGCGGGCGGTTGTCCATGTACCGCGCAATCACATCCGCAGGCAGCCCCATAAAACCGGTCAGCACCTTCAAGCTGTCCTCCCGCTGGCAGCGGGTCAGCGCTTCGGCGCTGCTGAGTTCACCGAGCAGGTCGTGGACAAAGGCACCGTTGGCCTTGGCGTATTCGCGCCGCGCCGTGTACACCGGCCCCGACAACCCCAACCCTTCACCGTTGGCCAACACATGGCTCGGGCTCTGGCTCAAGGCCAACGACGAATAGGGTTCCCAGATCGCCCAGGCATCCACGCTGCCGCGCTCAAACGCCGCGCGCGCATCGGCCGGTGGCAGGTACACCGGCTGGATGTCCTTGTAGCTCAGCCCAGCCTTGTTCAGCGCGCGCAGGATCAGGTTGTGGGAGCTGGAGCCTTTCTGGAACGCGACTTTCTTGCCCTTGAGGTCCGCCACGGAGTGCAGCGGGCTGTCATTGCGCACCAGGATGGTTTCGGCGCTGGGCTTGGGCGGTTCGGCGCCGATGTAGACCAGGTCCGCACCTGCCGCTTGGGCGAACAGCGGCGGGATATCGCCGGTGGAGCCCACATCCAGCGCGCCGACGTTGAGGGCTTCGAGCATCTGCGGGCCGGCGGGGAATTCGATCCACTTCACGTCAGTCTGCGGGAAGCGCTTTTCCAGCAGGCCATGTTCCTTGGCCAGCACCAGGGCGATGGAGCCTTTCTGGTAGCCGATGCGCAGGGTCGCAGGGTCGGCGGCGAGGGCGGTTTGGGTCACGGCCAGCAAGGCCAATACCAGTGCGCGAATCTTCATGGGCGGTCCTTTTTAAAGCGGTTTTCAGGGCGCGCCAAACCGAGGTTGTCACGCAAAGTGGCGCCGCTGTATTCGCTGCGGAACAGGCCGCGCCGTTGCAACTCGGGCACCACCCACTGGGCGAAATCCTCCAGCCCGCCGGGCAGGTGCGGGACCAGGATATTGAAGCCATCGGCGGCGCCGTTTTCGAACCAGCGTTGCAGTTCATCGGCGATCTGCACGGGCGTGCCGATCAGGCTGAAATGCCCGCGACCACCTGCAATTCGTCGGCCCAGTTGCGCCAGCGTGAGGTTCTCGCGCAACGCCAAATCACTGAGCAACTGCTGGCGGCTGCGCTGGCCGCTGTCGGTCAGTGGCAACTCTGGCAACGGCCCGTCCAGCGGGTAGCCGGACAGGTCGAAGTTACCCAGCATGCGCCCAAGCAACGCGACGCCGACTTCGGGCTCGACCAAATCCTGGAACGCTTCGAACTTCGCCTGCGCCTCAGCCTCGGTCTGCCCGACCACCACAAACACGCCGGGCATGATTTTCAGCGCATCCGCCTCGCGTCCGTACTGCGCAAGACGGCCCTTGAGGTCGGCATAAAAGCCCTGGGCATTCTCCAGGGACGTCTGCGCGGTAAACACCACCTCGGCGGTTTGCGCCGCAAGATCGCGACCGGCTTCGGACGAGCCTGCCTGCACGATCACCGGCTGGCCCTGGGGCGAGCGCGCGACGTTCAGCGGGCCCTTGACGCGAAAGTGTTCGCCCACGTGATCGAGCACATGCACCTTCGCCGCGTCGTAGTAATTGCCGCTGGCCTTGTCGCGTACAAAGGCGTCGTCTTCCCAGCTGTCCCACAAGCCGGTCACCACCTGATGAAATTCACGGGCGCGGCTGTAGCGCTCGCCGTGGCCGAGGTGCTCATCACGGCCGAAATTCTGTGCTTCGGCGGCGGCGTCCGAGGTCACCAGGTTCCAGCCGGCGCGCCCGCCGGACAGGTGATCCAGCGAGGCGAATTTGCGCGCCACATGGTAGGGCTCGTTGTAGCTGGTGGTCGCCGTGGCGATCAGGCCGATGTGCTCCGTCACCGCACTCAACGCCGCGAGCAAGGTCAATGGCTCGAAGTGATCCGAACGGGCCATATGGCTGGCGATCTCGCCGGTGGCCGCCGCCACGCTGTCCGCCACGAACAGCGCATCGAACTTGGCCGCTTCGGCGACCCGTGCCAAATGTTTGTACTGGGCGAAATCCAGCCCGGCATTCGCCGGTACATCGGGATGGCGCCAGGCGGCGACGTGGTGCCCGGTGGCCATGAGAAAGGCGCCGAGTTTCAGTTGACGGCTCATATTAGAAATCCTTGCGCAGTTGCACGCCGAAGTAACGTTCATCGTCACGGGGTACGGCGCGGTAGATATAGTTGCCGCCGCTGGCCAGCATCGGCGAGTAGGACTTGTCGGCGAGGTTCTTCGCCAGCAGGGCTACACGCCAGCCGTTGCTGTAGTCGGCCAGGGCCACGCTGGCGTTCCAGATGCCGTAGGCGCCTTGCTTGGTGTCGAGGTTCTGGCTGATGTCGTACTGCACTTCGCTCTGCCAGCTGTAGTCGGTGCCCAGTTCGATATCCAGGCCGTTATCCAGGGGGATGCTGTAGTCGGCGCGTACGTAGCTTTTCCAGTCCGGGCTGTAGGGCAGCGGCTTGCCATTCACGTTGCACGTCGCAGCTGCGCCGGCGGGGCAGGCGAACTCGTCGATGCGTGCGCGGGTGTAGGCCAGCGCACCGGACAGCTTGAGTTGCTGGGTGGCCTGCAAGGCGTAATCCAGCTCGACACCTTCGCTGCTGACGCTGCCGGCATTAATCAGGCGGGTCACCACTTGCCCTGCGACGGTGTCGAAAAAATTGGCCTGGTAGTTGTCGTAATCGCTGTGGAACACCGCGAGGTTGGTGGTCAGGCGGTTGTTCCAGGCGGTGGCCTTGATCCCGGCTTCCCAGGTGTTGGAGGTTTCCGGCTTGAGCGCATCGGTGTCGCGCGGCTGCATGTTGAAGAACACGTTGTAGGCCGGGCCTTTGTAGCCGCGCGAGTAGGTCAGGTAGCTGGTGATGTTGTCGCTGATGTCGTACTGCACGCCGAGGCGGCCGGACCAGCCGTCCTCATCCACCGCGCCGGAACTTGACGTGGCCGGTTGAATCCCGCTGACCGTGGTGGCTGAGGTGGAGATGCGGCGGTGATCGTATTTCAGGTCGTCGTGGGTGTAGCGCAAACCGGCGATGCCGCGAAAGCGTGACGTGAAGTTCAGCGTGCTCTCGCCGAACACCGCGTAGCTGTCGTTGGTGGTGCTGTAGTCGGCGATGCCACGGTCGGTGCGCGTGGTGGTCGTGAGGGTGCGCTGGTAGGTTTCTTCGTCCTTGCCGTGCATGTAGAACAGGCCGCCGACGTATTCCAGGAACTCACCTTTGGGCGAGGCCAGGCGCAGTTCCTGGGAGTATTGGTTGAATTCCAGTTGGCCCTTGTCGGCGGTGCCGGGGAATGCGGCGGTCACCGTGCCGAGGCGGTCGCCGTCCTGGTACTGGGTGTTGTCCCAGCCGCGCCAGGCGGTGATCGAGGTCAGGGTGTAGTCGCCGAGGTTCCAGTCGAGCTGGGCCGACAGGCCTTTGTTGGTGTCTTCGACATGGCTGCGGGTGTCGGTGTTGATGTCGCGGTTGTCGCTGGAGGCACGCACCGGGCTCAGGGCGTTGGTGAACGCCGGGGTCAGGGACTTGCTCACTACGCCGTTGGGCGCGTCGTCGTGGGACTGCATGTAGTCGGCGATCAGGGTCAGCTTCACGTCTTCATTGGGGGTGAATTCCAACTTGCCGCGAATGCCCTTGTGGTTGTAGCCGTTGACCTCCTGGCCGTTGTGCTGGTTATCGACGTTGCCGTCGTAGCTGCCGAACAAGGTGCTGACCGAGCCCTTGAGCACGTCGGGGATAAGGCTGCCGCCGATGCCGAAGCGGGTGCGGCTTTCGTTGCCGCTGTAGTAGGACTGGTCGATATAGCCGTGGGTCTCGGCGGTCGGCGCCTTGCTGGTGATATTGAGCACGCCGGCCGAAGCGTTTTTGCCGAACAGTGTGCCCTGCGGGCCGCGCAGCACTTCGATGCGTTCCAGGTCGAGCAGGTCGAGGGTGGCCTGGCCGGGGCGGGCGTAGACCACGCCGTCGATCACCGTGGCCACCGTTGGCTCCACGCCGGGGGAGGTGGAGATGGTGCCGACGCCGCGCACGAACAGCGAGGTGTCCTTGTTGGAGGCGCCGGTGCGGAAGTTCAGCGACGGCACCTGTTGCGCGATGCTGGCGACGCCGTTGCGGTTGTCGCGTTCAAGCTGCTCGCCGTCGAGCACCGAGACCGCCACCGGGACTTTTTGCAGGGATTCTTCACGGCGGGTGGCGGTGACGGTCACGGATTTGAGCGTCGGCTCCTGCTCATCGGCGGCAAAGACGGGCAGGGCGGTCAGCCCGGCCAGGATCAATAACGTAGTGCGTTGGAAGTTGTGCATGCTATGCCCGCTCGAAAAAAATGCCCTGAACCGTTGCCGTTCTGCGACGGCAACGCCTGTGAATTCGTCTCTGGCATTCGCTCGAGCGAGTAGCAGACAAAGCGCTTTGTTAGCGCTAACATCGGCATTATTGGTGGGGCTGGTTTAGAACGTCAAATACTGAAAAATTAGTCCTATATGCCTTTTTGTTTCTAACAGGATTTTCCCGTGAGCGAAGACAAACCGCGCAAACGCCGTGGCGCCGGGCGCGTCACCCTCAACACCGTGGCGCGCCAGGCCGGGGTGTCGGCGATTACCGTGTCGCGTTACTTCAACCAGCCGGAGCAGGTCTCGCCCGAGCGTCGCGAGCGCATTGCCCACGTAGTCGCCGAGCTGGGCTACGTGCCCAACCTGGTGGCCGGCGGCTTGGCCTCGGCACGCGGGCGGATCGTGGCGATGGTGATCCCGAACATCTCCGGGCCGATCTTTGCCGACACCATCCAGGGCTTCAGCGATACCCTCAGCCAGCACGGGTACCAGCTGTTGTTGGCATCGAGTTATTTCAGTGCCGAGCAGGAAGAAAGCGCGGTGCGCGCCTTTCTCGGCTGGTCGCCGGCGGCGTTGGTGCTGACCAGTCGTTTTCACAGTGCGGCTACCGAGAAAATGATCGCCGACACCGATATCCCGGTGGTGGAAACCTGGGACTACGTACCCGAACGCGAGCCTCTGCAGATCGGCTTTTCCCACTACGAGGTAGGCGTCACGGCTGCGCGCTACCTGCATGGCCAGGGTTATCGGCGCATCGCCTTCGTGCAGAACAGTGCGGCGGGTGATTTCAGTGCAATGGAGCGCGGTGATGGGTTCGCGGCGACCTTGAGCGCGTTGGGCGTGCACCCCTGGACCTTCGCGCCGGATGCCGGTTGCGCGCCCTTCGAAGCCGGCAAGCAGGCGATGGACGCACTGATGAGCCACCCCACGCCGCCCGATGCGATCTTCTTCGCCAATGACAACCTCGCCGCCGGCGGCTTGCTGGCGGGGCAGCGCGCCGGCTTGAACATTCCGCAAGACTGCGCAGTGCTCGGTTTTGGTGATTACCCCTTTGCGCACATGCTGCTGCCGAGCCTCAGCACCATCAAGCCACCGGCGTTGCAAATCGGTGTGCTGGCGGCCACGCGGGTATTGGAAAGTTTGGGGGTATTGCCGGTGGAAGAGGAGGTACAGCGCTTGAGTTTGCTGGAGTGCCGTCTGATTGCGCGGGAAAGTGCCTGAGGTTCCGACTTGTGGAGCAATCAATGTGGGAGCGGGCTTGTGTGGGAGCGGGCTTGCTCGCGAAGGCGGCGTGCCAGCCACCGAATTTGTCGACTGACCCACCGC
>NZ_JANLGL010000281.1:0-6012 GCF_024655625.1 Pseudomonas sp. 18.1.10 | reverse complement strand
CCGAGTTGCTGTTGCCAGTGAAGGTGATGGTCAGGCCCGAACGTGGGGTCTCTTCATCCGTCGCAGTGAAGGTACCGGCGACAGTACCCACGGCAGCCGAGTTCTCTTCAATCGTAGCCGGAGCAACGGTGATCACCGGAACGTCGTTCACCAGGTTCACAGTCGGCTGGCCTTCGCCATTCGAATGCGCGCCTGCTGGATCGGTAACGGTCAGGTCAATCTTCGGCAGCTGGTTGCCAGCATTAACGAAGTCAGCACCTGCCTTGGTCAGCACAACATTGTTGCCGTCGATGGCGTAGTAGCCAGCGTTGTTGCTGCCTGGAGTGAAGGTGATGGTCAGGCCCGAACGTGGAGTCTCTTCATCGGTCGCAGTGAAAGTACCGGCGACGGTACCTACAGCGGCGGAGTTCTCTTCAATCGTGGCCGGAGCAACGGTGATAACCGGCACGTCGTTAACCAGATTAACGGTCGGCTGGCCTTCGCCATTCGAATGCGCGCCTGCTGGATCAGTAACGGTCAGGTCAATCTTCGGCAGCTGGTTGCCAGCGTTAACGAAATCAGCACCTGCTTTGGTCAGCACAACATTGTTGCCGTCGATGGCGTAGTAGCCAGCCGAGTTGCTGTTGCCAGTGAAGGTGATGGTCAGGCCAGAACGTGGAGTCTCTTCGTCAGTCGCGGTGAAGGTACCGGCGACAGTACCCACTGCAGCCGAGTTTTCTTCAATCGTGGCCGGAGCAACGGTGATAACCGGCACATCGTTAACCAGGTTAACGGTCGGCTGGCCTTCGCCATTCGAATGCGCGCCTGCTGGATCAGTAACGGTCAGGTCAATCTTCGGCAGCTGGTTACCAGCGTTGACGAAGTCCGCGCCTGCCTTAGTCAGCACAACATTGTTGCCGTCGATGGCGTAGTAACCAGCGTCGTTGGTGCCCGGAGTGAAGGTGATGGTAAGACCCGAACGTGGAGTCTCTTCATCAGTCGCGGTGAAGGTACCGGCGACGGTACCCACTGCAGCCGAGTTCTCTTCAATCGTAGCCGGAGCAACAGTGATAACCGGCACGTCGTTAACCAACGTCACATCCGGCGTAGCCGCATCATGCGCGCTGCCTTTATCGGCATCGGTCACGGTCAGATCAATCGCCGGCAGCTTGTTGCCCGCGTTGACGAAGTTCGCACCTGCCAGGGTCAGTACCACGGCATTGCCAACAAGGGTGTAGTAACCATCTTTGTTGCTGTCGCCGGTGAAGGTGACTTTCAGCTGGGCAACCGGGGTTTCCACATCGCTGACGGTGAAGTTACCGGCAACGGTGCCTTCCGCCACTTGGCCTTCCACCAGGGCGTTGGCGACCACTTCGATGACGGGCAGGTCGTTGACCGAAATCACGTTGATCGGCAGCGTGATCGACTCGGACTTAGGCAACGCATTGCCATCCTGCGCAGTGGCGGTCACGGTCAGGTTGACCACGCCGTAGGCGTTGGCCACCGGGTTGTAGACCAGTGTGGCGCGGCTCCAGTCGCTGATGTCGACGCTTTGATTGCCGGCCGTCGCGGTAAAGGTGTGGCCCGCGCCATCAGAAATGGTCGCGCCGGCCGGGATACCGCTGATTTCCAGCTTGAGCGTCTCGGAGCCGTCCTTGTCGGTGGCGTAGGCGTCAATGGCCGACAACTTGATCGCGTGGTCTTCCAGGCCGGTGTTCAGCACCTGGGTCACGCTGATGTTGTCGAGCACACCGCCGTAGGAGTTGTTGGTGTCGCCGGCCGGGGCCTTGAATTCGAGCTTGGCATCACCGTCGGCAGTGACCGGCACCACGAAGGTGTAGGTCTTCATGCCCACGACGGTGGTGTCCAGGGTGCCGACTTTGACGCCGCCCCAGAATACGTCGATCACCGAATCGTTCTCGTGACCGAGACGCGGCGAGTAGTCGACCGAGATGCTGTACGCGGTGCCGCTTTCAGCCTTGATGATGGTGTACAGGCTGGAGTCGTCGCCGGCGTTTTTCTCCAGCTCGATGACCTGGCTGTTGCCCGGGGTCTCGACGCCGTAGATGCTGCTTTGGCCGATTTCGACTTTGCCGTCGCTGTTGCCGGTCATCCACTGGGTGGCAGGACCGGTGCCGGCTGCGTTGTTGGCATTGCCGACGGCGACGGTGCCCCATGAACCGTTGAGGTTCGCGCTGTCGAAGTTGATCGCACTGACGACGCCGCCACCGAGCAGGCCCAGGTGCGGGGTGTCGGTGACCGGTGCAATGGTCACTGGCGCAGTGGTGACGTCGCTGGCTTTACCGCCATTGTCGACCGCGGTGAAGGTGACCGCCGTTGTGCCGCTCCAGTCAGCCGTTGGGTTGAAGTAGACCAACGCCTTGCCGTCGGCGCCCGCAGGCACCGAGTCACCGACCTTGAGTTCGGTGGTCATGCTTTCGTCGCTGTACAGCTTGCCGTGCTCCGGCAAGGAGGTGATGACGAAGTTGGCAACGGTGCCGTCCACATCGGCGCCGCTCAGTACGATTGTGGCCGCGTGGTCTTCGTCTGCGCCAGTCGAGCTACCGGTTGCAGTCGGGGCATCGTTGAACAGCTCGACAGTCACCTTGCCAGTCGCGGTGCTGGTTTCTGGCGGCTCACGGTCGAGGTTGCCGCCGCCGTTATCGGTCACGGCGATGCTCACGGTGCGATCAGTACCGGCCGGGTTGTTGCCCGGGGCCTGGAAGGTGATCGCTTCAACCAGCTTGATGAAGTCGGCGGCGCTGCTGCCGGCCGGCAAGTTGCTGGTCAGGGTGTAGACGATCTTGCCATCGGCGGCGCTGCCGCTTTCGGTGATGGTGATACCGGCAACGGCGAGGGCCTTGAGCACGTCGGCGTTGGTGAGCAGGTCGCCCGACACCAGGTGGTCAACGGTGACCACCACTTTGCTGAAGGTTTTGTTGTCGACGTCGGTGATGCTCAGGTTTTCAACCAATGCCACTGCACCTTTTTGCTCGACGAACTTGGTGCTGTCGAAGCCGACCACCGGTGCATCGTTGACCGGCACCACGTAGACCACAGAGGTCACCGGCGCCGAATCCGCCTGGCCATCGTTCACGGTGATGGTCAGGTTGCGGTTGACCGGGCTCGGGTCTTCGCTTTCGCTGGCGAAGTGCACCGAACGCAGGACTTCCTGGTATTCGGCCTTGGTGGCTTCGCCGGACAGGGTCAGCACACCGGTGGTCTTGTCGTAGCTGACGGTGATCTTGGTGTTGCTGACATCCGCAATCAGCACGTCGTCGGTCAGGTGGTTGACCAGCGTGACCTTGGCGCTTTGCAGGGTGGTGTTGTCGACGTCGGTGATGGTCAGGTTCGCCGCGACGTAGCCGCCTGGCTTGCCTTCGATGTAGGTGTCGCCGAACGCGTTGGTCGATTCATTACCCAGTACGGGCGCGTCGTTGACTGCTGTAACCACGACACTGATCTTGCCGGTGGTGACTTCTTCAACGCCGGTGCTCAGCTCTTTGGCCGTGGCTTTCACGGTCAGGTCGAAGCTGGCGGTCGAGTCCTTGAACGGGGTAACGCTCAGGGTGCCCAGGTTCCAGGTGCTCACGTCGTACAGCGTGTTTGCGCCGGTCGAGGTGATGGTGTTGGTGCCGTCGGTCAGCACGGTGCCTTCCGGCAGGCCGCTGATTTCGACCTTGTGGGATTCCGAGCCGTCGGTGTCGACAAACTTGACGTCAATCGGCGCGATCTTGATCGCGGTGTCTTCCAGGCCGTGGTTGTAGACGTTGCCGGTGTAATAGCCTTCGCCATTCACCACGTGGCTGTCGCCCAGCACCATGCCGGCGTCTTTCAACGCTTCGATACTGGTGTAGGTCTGCACGCCGCTGCTGCCCAGCGATACCGACGGGCCATTGTTGACCGACACGTTGACGTTGTAGTTGCCCGGGCCGTTCTGGTTGTAGTGGTAGATGTCGAGGGTGTAGTAACCCGACTCGGTCGGCGTGAAGGCCGAGCCATTGATACCGCTGCCTTGGCTCCAGGTCTCGGAAGCAACCAGCTTGCCGCCCACGGTGATGGCCAGGCTGTCGTCGGCCGTACCGGTGAAGGTGTAGCTCTTGCCGGCTTCCAGGTAGACCAAGCCCGAGACTTTGGTCGCGGTGCCTTCGGCCACGTTGCCGTTGTTGACATCGCTGGTCACGCCCGTGGTGGCGGCGCTACCGGCGGCTTGACCGTTTATCACCTTAATCAGGGTGTTGGAGTCGGTCACGCCTTGGCCGTTGGTGCCCAGGGCACCCGGCAGGTTGCCGCCGGTCCAGGTTTGAATGGTCAAACCGGTTGGCACTTGGCCGATGGTCAGCACCGGCACATCCGTCACCGGGTGGATATCCACGGTGATGGTTTTGGTGTCGCTGTAGGAATTGCCGTCGGTGGCCTGGAACTTCAGCTCGGTGTAGTCACCTTGCTTGTTGCCCACGCCGGTGTCGCCGAAGCTGCTATCGCCGGATTCGTTTTCCGCCGGGCTGTAACGCACGTTGTGCGCATCGAAATCAGCCTGGGTGAAGACCTTGCCCGCCGAAGTGTCGGTTTTCAGGTCGGCCGTGGTGAGCTTGACCCACTCGCCGTCAACTTTGTACTCGATGGAACCGGCCGGCAGGCTGGTGAACACCACGCCTGGGCTGGTGGTGTCTTCATCCTGAACGCCGAAGGTCGCCCAGGTCAGTTCGATCGGGGTGTCTTCGTTGCCTTCGATATGGTTGTCGATGGCGGTCGGGGTGTCATCGACCAGAGTGACGGTCGGTTGGCCGGTGCCGTTGGAGTGCAGGCCTTGTGGGTCGGTGACGGTCAGGTCGATTTTTGGCAGCTGGTTGCCAGCGTTGACGAAGTCCGCACCTTTTTGGGTCAGGACGACGTTGTTGCCGGAGAGGCTGTAGTAGCCGTCGGCGTTGCTGTTGCCCGTGAAGTCGATGGTCAGGCCATCACGCGGGGTTTCTTCGTCGGTCGCGGTGAAGGTACCGGCGACGGTGCCTGCGCTGGCGGTGTCCTCAACAATGGTGTTGGCCGCAATTTCGATTACCGGCACGTCGTTGTGCAGGTTGACCACTGGCTGGTCGGAACCGGTGGAATTCAGGCCTTCTGGATCGGTGACGGTCAGGTCGATTTTCGGCAGCTGGTTGCCGGCGTTGACGAAGTCGGCGCCGGCTTTGGTCAATACGACGTTGTCGCCAACGATGGCGTAGTAGCCAGCCGCGTTGGTGCCCGGCGTGAAGGTGATGGTCAGGCCGGTACGCGGAGTCTCTTCGTCGGTAGCGGTGAACGTACCGGCGACGGTGCCTTCTACTGCGGAGTTTTCTTCCAGGGTGTTGGCGACGACTTCAATCACTGGCACATCGTTGTGCAGGTTGACCACTGGCTGGTCGGAACCCTTGGAGTTCAGGCCTTCTGGATCGGTAACAGTCAGGTCGATTTTCGGCAGCTGGTTGCCGGCGTTGACGAAGTCGGCACCGGCTTTGGTCAGCACGACGTTGTCACCGGAGATGGCGTAGTAGCCAGCGTCGTTGGTGCCCGGCGTGAAGGTGATGGTCAGGCCGGTACGCGGAGTCTCTTCGTCGGTAGCGGTGAAAGTACCGGCGACGGTGCCTTCTACTGCGGAGTTTTCTTCCAGGGTGTTGGCGACGACTTCAATGACCGGCACGTCGTTGTGCAGGTTGACCACTGGCTGGTCGGAACCCTTGGAGTTCAGGCCTTCTGGATCGGTAACAGTCAGATCAATCTTCGGCAGCTGGTTACCAGCGTTGACGAAGTCGGCGCCTGCTTTGGTCAATACGACGTTGTCGCCAACGATGGCGTAGTAGCCCGCCGCGTTGGTGCCCGGCGTGAAGGTGATGGTCAGGCCGGTACGCGGAGTTTCTTCGTCGGTTGCAGTGAACGTACCGGCGACGGTGCCTTCTACGGCCGAGTTTTCTTCCAGGGTGTTGGCGACGACTTCAATCACTGGCACGTCGTTGTGCAGGTTCACCACTGGCTGGTCGGAACCGGTGGAATTCAGGC
>NZ_JANLGL010000280.1:0-6032 GCF_024655625.1 Pseudomonas sp. 18.1.10 | reverse complement strand
CAAGGCCAAGACCATCATCGTCAACAAGCGCTCGATGGCCAGCGGTTATGCCGGTCTGGATAACGAGCTGTTCTACCTGGACAAGACCATGATGGTCTTTGGTGACGCGAAGAAGGTCATCGAAGACATGGTTAAAGCCGTCGAGTAACACTGCTACAGCGCAATACTCGAAACCCCGGCCTCTTGTAGGCTGGGGTTTTTTATTACTGCATGAAACCCGACCAAAGGCTCTAAATCGCTGCCCGGCATTCGACCATGGTAGCGGGCCGAATTTTTTTGAAATCACTAAACTGCGCACCTTGCTTCCGTAGCCTGAGATAAGAATCCATGTACCGTGATCGCATCCGCTTGCCTTCGTTGTTAGACAAGGTCATGAGCGCGGCAGACGCCGCTGCACTGATCGAAGACGGCATGACCGTCGGCATGAGCGGCTTCACCCGCGCCGGTGAAGCCAAGGCCGTGCCCCACGCCCTGGCCGAGCGCGCCAAGACGTCGCCGCTGAAAATCACCCTGATGACCGGCGCCAGCCTGGGCAACGATCTGGACAAGCAACTGACCGAAGCCGGCGTGCTGTCCCGTCGCATGCCATTCCAGGTCGACAGCACCCTGCGCAAGGCGATCAACGCAGGCGAAGTGATGTTTATCGACCAGCACTTGTCGGAAACCGTCGAGCAACTGCGCAATAACCAGCTCAAGCTGCCAGACATTGCGGTCATCGAAGCCGTCGCGATCACCGAGCAAGGCCACATCGTGCCGACCACCTCCGTGGGCAACTCGGCCAGCTTCGCGATTTTCGCCAAACAGGTGATCGTCGAGATCAACATGGCGCACAACCCGAACCTGGAAGGGCTGCACGACATCTATATCCCGACCTATCGACCAACCCGCACGCCAATTCCGCTGGTGAAGGTGGATGATCGCATCGGCAGCACCGCGATCCCGATCCCGCCGGAGAAGATCGTCGCCATCGTCATCACCAACCAGGCCGACTCCGCGTCCACCGTGACGCCGCCTGACAGCGACACCCAGGGCATCGCCAATCACCTGATCAACTTCCTCAAGCAGGAAGTGGACGCCGGGCGCATGACCAACAAGCTTGGCCCGCTGCAGGCCGGGATCGGCAACATCGCCAACGCGGTGATGTGCGGCTTGATCGACTCACCGTTCGAAGACCTGACCATGTACTCGGAAGTGCTGCAGGACTCGACGTTCGACCTGATCGACGCGGGCAAGCTGAGCTTCGCCTCGGGCAGTTCGATCACCTTGTCGGAGCGCCGCAATGCTGACGTGTTCGGCAACCTGGAACACTACAAGGACAAGTTGGTGCTGCGCCCGCAGGAAATCTCCAACCACCCGGAAGTGGTGCGGCGCCTGGGTATCATCGGGATCAACACCGCGCTGGAGTTCGACATCTACGGCAACGTCAACTCCACCCACGTCTGCGGCACGCGGATGATGAACGGCATCGGTGGCTCCGGCGACTTTGCGCGCAACGCGCACCTGGCGATCTTCGTCACCAAGTCGATTGCCAAGGGCGGCGCGATTTCCAGCGTGGTGCCAATGGTCAGCCATGTGGACCACACCGAGCATGACGTCGATATCCTCGTGACCGAAGTCGGCCTGGCGGATTTGCGCGGCCTGGCGCCACGCGAACGCGCGCGGGTGATCATCGACAACTGTGTACACCCGGCCTACCGCGATGCACTGAACACCTACTTCGACAGGGCCTGCGCCATCGGCGGGCATACCCCGCACATCCTGCGTGAAGCCCTGAGCTGGCACATCAACCTGGAAGAAACCGGGCATATGCTTAAAGCGTGATTGATACAGATCCGGGCTGATGCAAATACAGTTTCATCAGCCCGGCGTTATCACCGTCACCTCTGTCAAAAACTGTACTACTGTACCGGTCATTTCCTACCGAAATATCCCACAAACCCTGCCGAAAATGCCTATTTCGCACTGTTTCAGTGCGGACAGGTACAGTTACCCCATTTCCGTACAGTACAGCCCCTTTAAACAGTTAACTGGCCCCTCACAATACAGGTGAACTGTATCTAGAGAGTCTTGCACTGGAGGAGGATCATTGGCATCAGTTAAACCACTACCTAATCCCGCCACAAGCGGAAGGATGTCATCATGGAACGTACACTCAGTTCCGAACTGTTCTTCGAAGAAAAAGCTGTAAACACCCAGGCTTCCCTGCCTCTGCGCGTTATCGCCAACCTGATGTTGTGGCAGCGCCGCATCTCCAGCCGCCACCAACTGGCTCGCCTGGATTCGCGTCTGCTGGCTGACGCCGGTATCAGCGAAGCTCAACGCTACGAAGAGCTGAGCAAGCCGTTCTGGCGCTAACTTAGCGCTCGCTGGCCCTGACCTGCCGGGTCCACCGCCAGCAACCTGATTTGTCAAAACAAAGCCCGCCCCGGGAGACCGGAGGCGGGCTTTGTTGTTTCCGGGATTTGGCTATTCGGCGACAAAACAGTCGCCCTGCGCACGGAGCGGTACAGTTTAAAAAATCAAACAGTTAAGCAGTACAATTTAGCATGGGTGTATCTGTATCGGTCACAGCGCCTCGCCCAACATGGTGTTCCAGGACCTCATGAAAGAAAGGCGCCAACCATGGATACCCACACCTCTGTCTGTAAACGCTTGTTCTCAACCCTTGCCAAATGGGCACGCCAAGCCCATGAACGGCGCCAGCTGGCGCAGCTCGATCATCGCGCACTGTCTGACCTCGGAATCAGCCCCGCTGATCGGATGACCGAGCTGGCCAAGCCGTTCTGGCGTGACTAGACGGTCAAGAGGCTTTCCGAACGGATAAGCGCCGGCTTAATATCCAGCCACTACGTGGCGAACCTTGTCGTACGGGCGTCTGATCCACATTGGCTGCCTTGCGCCACCTTATCCGTTCATCTACAGGAGTCACCCCATGTCCCGTCTTCGTCTGCTGAGTGCTGCCGCCCTGTTGGCAATCGCTGCCAACGCCAGTGCAACCAGCCTGATCGTGACCACTGACTCGATCGTCGGCGCGCTCAAAGCCACCTCCGACGCCACGTCCGATGCCACTTCCTCCCTGCGCGACAACAAGGTCGTGCGCGCCGCCCGCGACGACGCCGCCAGCTTTGTCGCCAGCGAAGGCGCCATCCGTGGCGTGAAGCTGGAAAGCGCCCTGGCCCAGATCCGCCAACAAGCGCCCCAACTGAACACCGCGACTGATGCCCAACTGGCCCAAGCCATCCTGGCCATCTAACCACCGGCCACATGCCTCGGCGCTGGCTCTCGCCGGGGCATTGCGCTAGCCTTGGCGCTCGTTTTCAGTTGTCGAGTCCCATGGCTTTTTCATACCGCCTGTTCATCGCCCCTTTAGTATTTTCCGCCTGCTGGTCGCCACTGGCTTCGGCCTTTGACGTGACCACCCAGGGAACCGTCGCCAGCGCGTACGCCACCAGCAAGGTGACCTCCGCGCCATTCGACAGAAAAATCGTAGCCGCCAGGGATGACGCCGCTGCGTTCATCGCCACTGACGGCCAATGGCGCGGAGCACGCCTGGAATCC
The DNA here is from genome assembly GCF_024655625.1 of Pseudomonas sp. 18.1.10. Classification (NCBI taxonomy): domain Bacteria; kingdom Pseudomonadati; phylum Pseudomonadota; class Gammaproteobacteria; order Pseudomonadales; family Pseudomonadaceae; genus Pseudomonas; species Pseudomonas sp. 18.1.10. Next base: position 2,474 of record NZ_JANLGL010000280.1, on the reverse strand, counting down.
GCACTGGATGACCTGCGCCGCAGCCACCCGAAACTTAACGCCAGCGACCGTGAACTGGCGCAAGCAATTCTCGTCCAATAATCATCTTTGTATTTCCATCTTTGTAATCGGAGTTATTCCATGCGTAGCCCGCTGATCGCCGCCACCCTAGGCCTGCTGTTGTTGGCCGACGTTGCCCAGGCGCATACCTTGGTGGCCACCAGTAACATCATTGTTCGCGCCTCCGGCCGCACCATTGATTTCACCTCGGACACCACCACCTCCATCCGCGACTCGAAAATCGTCCGCGAAGCCCACGACGACGCTGCCAGCTTCGTCGCCAGCAACGGCGAGATCCGTGGCGCACAGCTCGAAGCCGCCTTCGACACCCTGCGCACCCGCGTACCCGAAGCCCGCGACGCCAGTGACCAGACCCTCGCCGAAGCTATCCTCGCTCTGTGAGGCGCCTCACCGCCTGGCTCCTGGCGTGGACTGTCCTGCTCAGTGCAGGCGCAGCCCAGGCCAGCCTGCAACTGCGGCTCAAGACCGACGGCTTGAGCCCGGCGCAGCAGCAAGCCAGCCAGGCGTTGCTCGACGAAGCGATGCGCGCACTGCCGCCACGCTTTGTCGAGCAGCTTGACCGGCGCATCGATGTCGGCTGGACCGACAAGATGCCGGAGAATGCCTACGGCCAAGCCTCCCTGGTGTCCGAGCTGGACCTCAACCGCAACCTGCTCGCCAGCCTCACCGACGGCAGCGCCGCCACCCAGAAAACCAATCGCCCCCACGGCACCGTGCGCCGGGAAATGCTCGCCACCGTGCTGCATGAACTGACCCACATCTATGACCGTGCGCGCCTGTGGTCCAAAGACGACCGCGCCCAGATCAACCGTTGCAGCCGCCAGAACAACCTCACCGGCCTGATCGGCCTGCCCGATCAATGCCGTGGCCAGAATGGCCGACGCTTTACCCTCAGCGACGACCCGCGCCTGCTGGACCTCGCCGGCTGGCCGCAATACGTCGGCCGTCGCGGTGAGCGCGAACAACACAACCGCCAGGTCGCGCGCAGCCCGGACATCTACGAAACCACCAGCCCGCTGGAATTCGTCGCGGTCAACATGGAGTACTTCCTCCTCGACCCCAGTTACGCCTGCCGCCGCCCGGCGCTGTTCCGTTATTACCAGGAACACTTCGGCTGGGCACCACCGCAACAAGATGCCTGCGCCAAGACCTACGCCTTCCTGAACGCGGGCAACGACTTCGCCAAGACACCCCTCGGCCAGATCGACCCGGAACGCGTCTACGAGATCGACTACCTGCTGGCCGAAGCCAACCAGAACCTGGTCAGCCGCTGGGGCCACAGCATGTTGCGCCTGGTGATCTGCGCGCCCGGCCGCCCACGCGGGCCGGATTGCCGGTTGGACCTGGACCAGCACCTGGTGTTGTCCTACCGCGCGTTCGTCGGCGACGTACAGTTGTCGAGCTGGGACGGCCTGGTGGGCAAATACCCCTCGCGGCTGTTCGTGCTGCCGCTGGCCCAAGTGATCGACGAATACACCAAGACCGAACTGCGCGGCCTGGCCTCGGTGCCGCTGAAACTGTCACGCCAGGAAATCAACGACACCGTCGAACACGCCGCCGAGATGCATTGGAGCTACGACGGCAACTACTTCTTCATCTCCAACAACTGTGCGGTCGAAAGCCTGAAACTGTTGCGCAGCGGCAGCGCCAACCCGCAACTGACCGGCCTGGACAACATCACCCCCAACGGCTTGCTCGAAGTCTTGAGCGCCCGCGGCCTGGCCGACACCAGCGTGCTCGACGACAAACGCAACGCCCTGCGCCTGGGTTACCACTTCGACTCGTTCCGCGAGCGCTACCAGGCAATGTTCGACGTGTTGCGCAAACACCTGCCGATCAAGCAGACCCAGGTCGAAGACTGGCTGTCCCTCAGCGCCGCCGAACGCCGCCCCTGGTTCGACAAGGCCGACCTGCGCACCAGCGCCGCGCTGTTGTTGCTGGAACAGGCGAGCTACCGCAAACAACTGATGCTGGCCCAGGACGAAGTCAAACAACGCTACCTGGGCGCCCGCGAGCTGAAAAACGGCGGCATGGAAAAGGCCAACAACACCTTGCAACAAATCCTCGCCAACAGCGGCTTCCTCAGCCGCCCGGCAGAACTGCTCGGCAGTGGCGGCTACGGCCTGCCGCAACCGTCGGAAGCCAAGCGCCTGGAATCGGAAAGCGCCGAGCGCCAGAAACAGCTGCAATCGCTGACCGGCGACCTGGATAAAGAGGTGAGGGCGCTGCTGGATCCGGCCCGGGCGGATGAGATTGCGGCGTGTGAGGCCAACCTCAAGCAAGTCGGCGAACACTTGCGCAAACTGCACAAAGCCGCTGGCGGCCTAGAGCTGCCCTAAAAATCTCCAGCCAAACACAATCCAAATGTGGGAGCGGGCTTGCTCGCGAATGCAGTCTGTCAGTTGATGATGTAT